>JAHEKP010000053.1 GCA_024638285.1 Cryomorphaceae bacterium | reverse complement strand
GTCTGGCGAGGCAACGGGATTTCTGGCAATCGCGCAAGGAGTGTACGGAATTTACCGTACATGTTTATATGCACAGTTTATTCTTTAGAAATAAACAAAAACCACCCGTACGGGTGGTTTTTGTTTGCTTAGCGCATTGGGCGTCCGCCTTCCGGTGCAGGATGTATGCCTTTATCTCTTGGGCGGTCTTTACCCTTCATGCGTTCCATCATTCTTCGGCCAAATTCCTTTTCAGCACGCATCAGTTTCGCAGTCTTTTTAGCGCCGATCACATCGATAAAATCGTCCAGGTAAGATTTTCGCAGTTCTTCGATAGCAATTTGTGTATCTGCAAAAGAGTACAGCATTTTTTCTACCTCTTTTTCTGACGGTTCATCATTGCTTAATTTCTTGAAGCCTGTGCGCTGTTTTTCACGGAGTTCATGTTCCTTGTTCTGACGCTCGTTGTACACCGGCCAGAAGGCTTGACTTTCAGCTACGGTCAGTTCCAATTCCTCGGTGAGGTACGCCACCTTAATGGCTTCGATCTTTTCTTTCTTTTTTTCAAGTTCGGCACGATCACCCATCTTAGGTTGTGCAATGACCGCCACTGCTGAGAGCAATAGGCCAAAAATTAACGTCTTTTTCATAAATCTAAGTATTCGTAATTTGAATGGTAGTAGTCGTAATACACATCTGCATCAAGCTCTACTTCAGCGAAGTCGAGCGAATCGGGCTCCACAAAGGAGTACATGTCCTCAACCTGAACATAGCCTAGGCTATACATCTCTGCCAACAATTCTTCTGTTACTTCACTAGCATTAGTTGAAGCATTCGGCCAAAAGAGTACGGCTAAGGCAATAGCGGCTGCGGCGGTCATGGACCAACGAATAATACGCATATGGCTTGGCTTTGTTGCAACAACAGGGCTGGAGGTCCGGTCCACGAGATGCTGCTCCGGAATGCGGTGAAGCTTTGCTTTAAGCTCGTTTAATTGAGCATCGCTTGCTGTATATGTTCCTTTTCTGTCCATTTAGTAGTTAGAGTTGTTATAATTACGGAAGGTTTAAAAGGCCGATTAATTTTTCTTCCATCTTGTTTTTTGCATGGTGGTAATTTGCTTTAAGTGCACCTATGGAGGTACCTGTGAGTTCGGCAATGTCTTTAAAGCTCAAATCTTGGTAATACCGCAATTCAAAAACCAACTGTTGTTTTTCCGGGAGGCTCGTGAGGACTTCTTGCACCTTAGCATGGATCTGTTCACTGTCCCATTTAAGCTCGGAGCTGCTCTGTGCGGCATAGGCGCTTTCTAAATCGGCACTGATATGTCGCTTTTCCTTTTTAAGCTCGTTCAAGGCAGCATTGCGAACAATGGTGTAGCACCAGGTAAATGGATGACTATTGCCCTTGAACTTGTGGAGGTTTTTCCAAATGTTGATCATCCCTTCTTGCAGGGCGTCCTGCGCCAACGATTCACTCTTAAGAATACCCACGGCACAATAGAGGAGACGTTCGCTGTACTGCTCAACGATCTCAAAAAAAGAAGCCTCCCACTGCTCGTGCAATAGGAGGCTCTTGATATTCTTGGTTTCCTCCATTGTTCTTTAGATGAATGGAAGATACTAAAGGTTTAAGTGAACGATTATTTTCTAGCGATCACCTTTTGTGCTGCAGCCACTATGGCATCAGCATTCAAACCGTATTTTTCCATGAGCTGCGCCGGAGTACCACTCTCGCCGAAGCTGTCGTTTACGGCTACGAATTCTTGCGGCACTGGGTGGTTGGTTACCAGCGTTTGAGCAACACTCTCGCCCAAACCACCAAAGCGGTTGTGCTCTTCAGCCGTCACTACACATCCTGTTTTTGCGACAGAAGTGAGGATTGCTTTCTCGTCCAACGGCTTAATAGTAGCCATGCCTATCACCTCGGCGCTCACACCTGTAGCTTCTAGTGCTTCAGCCGCTTGTAATGCTTCCCATACAAGGTGGCCTGTGGCAATGATAGTTACATCTGTTCCTTCGGTCAACACATCGCCTTTACCAATCTCAAATTTGGCATCTGCAGGAGTGAAGTTTGCGACACTCGGTCGTCCGAATCTCAAGTATACAGGACCGTCGTATTCTGCGATGGCGATGGTAGCAGCTTTAGTTTGGTTGTAATCACAAGGGTTGATCACCACCATGTGTGGCAACATTTTCATTAGACCAATGTCCTCGAGAATTTGGTGCGTTGCACCGTCTTCACCAAGGGTAAGGCCCGCGTGAGAAGCACAGATTTTAACGTTCTTTCCGCTGTACGCAATGCTCTGACGGATCTGATCGTACACGCGACCCGTAGAGAAGTTCGCGAAAGTCCCAGTAAAAGGAATTTTACCACCAATGGTTAGACCTGCTGCAATTCCCATCATGTTTGCTTCGGCAATACCTACTTGAAAGAATCGGTCAGGATTCTGATCAGCGAAAGCATTCATTTTAAGTGAACCAGTAAGGTCAGCACACAGTGCTACAACGTTTTCATTCGTTTTACCCAATTCTTCCAAACCGGCTCCAAAGCCTGAACGGGTATCCTTATTTCCTGAATTTGTGTACTTCTTCATTTTAGTTGATTTTCACAATGGTTGATGAGCCAGGGCTCACTCTAAATTCTTTGTTTTTACTGTATCCGGTCTCTTGGGCAAATTTGCTTCTAAACACAACCATATATAGACCCGGTTGGAGCTGGAAAACCTGTCGTTCGCCGCTTTCACTGAGGTCAGTCACCCATTCGTAACCATTCTCTCTTTGGACAAAAATGGATCCGTATCCGCTTGTTCCTGCTTGTAGAGTCACCATGCCTGGAGGAGGTACGGCTACGGTTGTTGTGGTACTTGGGTTCACTACTACACCGCTTTGAAAAATCCGAGGCAGCGTTAAAATTTCTAAATCATACGTACCACTTAAGTACCGTTGGGTTGTGCCGAAATCTTGCACATGTAAGATTTCATTTTTACCATGTGGCTTTATAATACAGGCGATTTTCGTGCTTTGGCGCGAATTTGAACGAAGTTCCAACTGACCTTGTGGGGTAGAAGCACCAATGTGTGTATGAGTCCCTGGGTAAATAATAATGCTGTCGACTCGAACAGGCGGTACGGTATGGACAACCATATCATAGACCACTAGTGGATCTAATACCATGGTATCCGGCTGGCCCTTATAGTTCAAGGTATGCACAAAGCTCTTTCTGATTTTTTGTGAAGTATGGTCGTAAAGCAGAACTGGAACGTTTGTTTCTGTCGGTTTACCATTATTGTCCAAGAGGTTAATTTGTGCAGTTGTATTGTCCAAGGCCTGCGAAATAACGACACCCAAAACATTTTTGAACGTATTTTCGTCCGCTGCATCAAAGTAAGTTCCAACACACTCGAAACTGTTTTTGAAATCTTCATCAAGTCCTATTCCAATGACAAAAGGTTTTAGAATGATTCCCTTTTCCTGAAGACGCTTACTTACAATACATGGATCTCCATCACATGCTTCAACACCATCTGTAATTAAGATAACAATATTGCGACAATCATCACAAGGGGGGAAGTCGTCAGATGCCTTTAAAAGTGACCCAGCGATGGGAGTAGTGCCTTTCGGTCTGATTGCTTTGAGAACGCGCTTTATTTTGTAGATGTTACCATTGCTAAATGGGACTTCTAATCTAGTATCGGAGCAATCTTGTGGAGGTACGGGTTTTTGATGACCATATACGCGCAGAGCCAATTGGAAGTTACCTTCTTCTTGGATACCCTGCAAGCTGTCCAACATTTGCCCCATTAAGCGCTGCGCAACATCAATTTTAGCACCACTTTCCCAACGTCCATACATGCTTTGACTTCCATCGAAAACAAATAATATTCTCGTTAATGGAGGACGCTCTTCTTCATTCTGCGTCTGCGCCTGAAGCGCTAGGCAGAAAAAGAACAATAGTATGGCGGATAAACGTTTCAAGATTTTCTAGTAATCTCCAAGAGTCTCAGGGTTTTGGCGGAGAGCGTCAGACAGTTGTTCGTCGTTTGGCGCAACACCATGCCATTTGTGTGTACCCATCATAAAATCAACGCCGTTACCCATTTCCGTATGAAGAAGAATACAAACAGGTTTACCTTTTCCTGCCGCGGCCTTAGCTTCATTGAGTGCAGATTTTACTGCGTTAAGATCATTTCCTTGAGCTACTGAAATCACATGCCAGCCGAAAGCTTCGAATTTTGCTTGGATGGAACCCATAGCCAATACCTCATCTGTTGAACCGTCGATTTGCTTTGCATTTACATCGACGGTCGAAATAAGGTTGTCAATCTTCTTAGCAGAAGCATACATAGCTGCCTCCCAGATTTGCCCTTCTTGCAATTCACCATCACCATGCAACGTGTAGACCATTCGGTCGTCGCCATTTAGTTTTTTCGCTTCAGCAGCTCCAATAGCCACACTCATCCCTTGACCTAAAGAACCGGAAGCAATACGAATTCCTTCCAACCCTTCGTGGGTAGTGGGGTGTCCTTGTAAACGGGTATTCAATTTTCTGAACGTTGCCAGTTCGCGGACATCGAAGTATCCAGCCCTTGCAAGAATAGAATACATAACCGGCGAAATATGGCCGTTTGATAAAAAGAACAAGTCTTCACCTGTGCCGTCCATTGTAAACGACTGAGGATCGTGTTTCATGTGTTCAAAATAGAGTGTAGTTAAAAATTCTACACATCCTAAGGAGCCACCAGGGTGTCCAGAGTTTACAGCGTGTACCATACGTACGATATCTCTGCGGACTTGGGATACGACGGCTTGTAGGTCTTGTTGTGACATTGGGTCAAATGTTATATTCAATACGGTGTAAAATTAAGCCAAAAGAAGGCCGATAAGCCTTTTAAATCCAATTCACATATACACACGTTGCTAACAAAGAATCCGTTTATCTTTGCCGCCCTAAAGCAATTAGTATGAAGTGTGGAATCGTCGGCTTGCCGAATGTTGGAAAGAGTACGTTATTCAACTGTCTGTCGAGCGCAAAAGCGCAAGCGGCTAATTACCCGTTCTGTACCATTGAGCCTAATGTTGGTCAGGTAACAGTGCCGGATCATCGTTTGGAGCGTTTATCTGAATTGGTCAATCCTGTGCGCGTTCAGCCGGCGAATGTAGAAATTGTGGATATCGCAGGATTGGTCCGCGGCGCTTCAAAGGGAGAAGGTTTAGGGAACCAATTCCTAGGTAATATCCGAGAAACGAACGCAATCATACATGTGCTTCGTTGCTTTGAAAACGAAAACGTGACCCACGTTGATGGGAGTGTAGATCCTATACGTGATAAAGAAACTATCGATACGGAATTACAGCTAAAAGACCTAGATACGATCGAAAAACGCCTAGATAAAGCCAAGAAAATGGCTAAAAGCGGCGAAAAAGAAGCAAAACTGAATGTTTCTACCCTTGAACGACTGGTTGCGTTTGTATTAGAGGGCAGAAATGTTCGTGGTTTTGATAGTTCCGAACGCGAACAAGAATTGATTAAAGAAATGCAGTTACTCACTGATAAGCCAGTTTTATACTTGTGTAATGTTGATGAAAGCGCTGCTAAATCGGGAAATGCATATGTTGATCGTGTTGTTGAAATGGCAGCTGCTGAAGGTGCGGGTTGCATTCATATCGCGGTAAGTACAGAGTCGGATATCGCTGAATTGGAAACCTATGAAGAGAAACAGCTGTTTCTTGAAGAATTGGGTCTTGAAGATGCGGGCGTAAACCGCGTGATTCGTGCTGCTTATGAACTTTTAAATCTTCAAACTTATTTCACGGCTGGTGAGAAGGAAGTCCGAGCTTGGACCATTAAGAAAAATTTCACGGCACCACAGGCCGCAGGTGTTATTCATACCGATTTTGAAAAAGGCTTCATTCGTGCTGAGGTAATCTCGTACAGTGATTACGATGCTTTGGGTAGCGAAAATGCAGTTAAGGAAGCAGGGAAGATGCGCGTGGAAGGAAAGGAGTATGTCGTTCAAGATGGAGACGTTATGCACTTCCGTTTCAATGTGTAAAACCTGTGTATACTTTAACGCAATAAACATGTGGTAAAGTCTTGTCCATTCTTAAATTAGAATCCTCTGTATTCCAATTTATTTATGGCACAAGAAGCACAATATACTGAAGACAACATACGGTCACTGGAGTGGGACGAGCACATCAGGTTACGTCCTGGTATGTATATCGGAAAGTTGGGCGATGGAAAGAGCCCCGACGATGGAATCTACATTCTACTTAAAGAAGTATTGGACAACTCTATTGACGAATATGTCATGGGAGCCGGTAAAACTGTTGAGGTAAAAATCGCTGACGGCCAAGTCATGGTGCGGGATTACGGACGAGGTATTCCTTTAGGGAAGGTGGTTGATGTGGTTTCGAAAATCAATACAGGGGCGAAATACGACAGTAAAGCATTTAAAAAATCGGTAGGGCTAAATGGTGTTGGTGCCAAAGCCGTGAATGCATTGTCTGCAGAATTTATTGTTCAAGCGTATCGCGATGGAAAAACTAAAAGGGCAAAATTTTCCTTTGGAAAGCTCGTTGAAGACGATGCCATTGAAGAGTCTTCGCAGCGCAAAGGAACCAAGATTACCTTCCGTCCAGATGCCGATATCTTCATCAACTACAAATACATGTTGGAGTATGTGGAGAAGATGTTGTGGAACTATGCGTACCTCAATCCAGGACTCACGCTGTATTTAAATGGTGAAAAGTTTTATTCAGAGAACGGGTTAAAAGACCTTCTTCAAGACAATCTCGATGGGAATGTACTGCACGATATTATACATCTCAAGGCGGACGATATAGAAGTTGCCATCACCCACGCAGAGCGTATGCAAGGTGAACAATATTATAGTTTCGTCAATGGTCAACACACCACACAAGGGGGGACACATCAAAATGCATTTAGAGAAGGACTGGTCACTGTAATGCGAGATTTTTACGGCAAAAACTTTGATGCCGCCGATATTCGTGCCTGTGTGATTGGGGCGGTATCTCTCAAAGTTGTTGAGCCGGTTTTTGAATCTCAAACGAAAACAAAACTTGGTTCACTAGAAATGGCCCCGGGTGAAGTGCATGTTCGAACTTATGTTGGGAATTTCTTGAAAGAACATCTCGATAACTTCCTTCATAGAAACGCTGCAGTTGCTGAGATTCTTCTAAAAAAGATTCAACGCGCCGAGCGGGAAAGAAAAGACTTACAAGGTATCCGGAAACTAGCCCGTGAACGTGCGAAAAAAGCCAATCTACACAACAAAAAACTTCGTGATTGCCGTGCCCACTTAAGTGATAAAAAAGCAAGTGCAAAAGGTGATCGACGCTTAGAAACTACCCTGTTTATAACGGAGGGCGATAGTGCTTCTGGTTCCATTACTAAAAGTCGTGATGTCAATACGCAAGCGGTATTTTCTTTGAAAGGAAAGCCATTAAACTCTTACGGATTAAGTAAGAAAGTGGTGTATGAGAATGAAGAATTTAACTTATTACAGGCTGCCTTAAACATTGAAGATGGATTGGATGAGTTGCGTTACAATAATGTGGTAATTGCGACGGATGCTGATGTCGATGGGATGCACATCCGCCTGCTTCTGATTACTTTCTTCTTGCAGTTCTTCCCAGAATTGGTCAAAGAAGGTCACTTGTACATCCTACAGACTCCATTGTTTCGTGTGCGCAATAAGAAAGAAACGCGCTATTGCTACTCCAACGAGGAGAAAAACGATGCCATCGAATCCTTAGGACCGAAACCTGAGATTACACGATTTAAGGGGTTAGGAGAGATATCGCCGGATGAATTCAAACATTTCATTGGGAAGGATATCCGATTAGAACCGGTAATGATTGGTAGAGATCATACCTCTGGCGACTTACTGGAATTCTACATGGGTAAAAACACACCGAAACGTCAAGAGTTTATTATTGAAAACTTGCGCGTGGAGAAAAATTTGGAAGAGGAACTCTTTAACTGATGAGCGAAGAAAACAAACCCATTAACGAAGAATTGGACCCGGAATTGAACGGCTCCGAGGGCATTGAGGAAGAAGGGAACCGCATCACGCGGGTGTCCGGAATGTATCAAGACTATTTTTTGGATTATGCATCCTATGTCATTCTAGAACGTGCCGTACCTGCCCTAAATGATGGTTTAAAGCCAGTACAACGTCGATTGCTTCATGCGATGAAGGAAATGGATGATGGGCGCTTCCATAAAGTGGCAAATATTATTGGTCAGACCATGCGTTTTCACCCGCACGGGGATGCTTCCATAGGTGATGCTTTGGTGCAAATGGGCCAAAAAGATTTACTCATTGATTGTCAAGGAAACTGGGGGAATATTCTCACTGGCGATGGTGCGGCTGCACCGCGTTACATCGAGGCCCGCTTAACCAAGTTTGCTTTACACGTTGCCTACAGTCCCAAGGTTACTCAATGGCAACTCAGTTATGACGGACGTGCTGACGAGCCATTGCATCTACCGATGAAATTCCCAATGCTTTTGGCAATGGGGGTAGAAGGTATTGCCGTTGGTTTGAGTACTAAGATTTTACCGCATAATTTCCTTGAATTGATTGATGCCTCCATTAAAGAATTGGAAGGCAAGCCGTTTAAGTTATATCCAGACTTCCCAACCGGTGGTACCGCAGACTTTTCGAACTACAATAACGGGGAGCGAGGCTCGCGCGTTCGGGTTCGTGCGAAAATTTCGCAATTGGACAAGAATACCCTTGTTATCACGGAGATACCTTTTACAACAAATACCCAAAGCTTGATTGACAGTGTCTTAAAGGCAAACGATAAGGGTAAAATAAAAATCAAAAAAATAGAGGACAACACGGCAGAGCATGTAGAAATCCTTGTTCATTTGCCTGCCGGCATCAGTCCAGATAAGACTATTGATGCCTTGTATGCCTTTACGAATTGTGAAGTTAGTATCGCGCCGCTTGCCTGTTCAATTCATGAAGATACGCCGCTTTTTATCGGCGTTAAAGACGTTCTGAAACGAAGTACGGAAGCGACAAAAGGTATTTTAAAGGCGGAACTCGAGATTCGGTTGTCGGAATTGCGTGAGCAATGGCACTTTGCCTCGTTAGAGCGAATTTTCATTGAAAAGAAGATTTATCGTGACATCGAAGAAGCGGAAACTTGGGAGCAAGTCATTGCTTTTATAGCCAAGGGATTAGAGCCCCATATTGGTCACCTCATGCGTGCTGTAACCGAAGAGGATATTGTGCGTCTTACCGAAATCAAGATCAAACGCATCTCTAAGTTTGATAGTGATAAGGCCAATGATAAAATTCTCGATCTTGAAGGAAAGATTTCAGCTGTGCAGCACGATCTGGCGCATTTGGTGGACTACGCGATCAACTACTTCAAAGAGTTAAAAGAGAAATTCGGAAAAGGTCGTGGACGTAAGACTGAGATTGCTGCGTTCGATAGTGTTGAAGCGTCCAAAGTGGTTATTCGTAATCAAAAACTTTACGTCAATCGTGAAGAAGGATTCGTCGGATATGGAATGAAGCGTGACGAATACGTTGGGGACTGTTCTGATATTGATGATATCATTGTATTCCGTGCAGATGGAAAATACAGTGTGAGTAAAGTCAAGGATAAAGCGTTCTTTGGTAAAGACATTATTCATGTTGCTGTCTGGAAAAAGGGCGACGATCGTACGGTATACAATGCTATTTACCTGGACGGCCTATCCAAAGTGAGTTACGTAAAACGTTTTGCGGTGCAGAGTATTACGCGGGATAGAGAATACGACGTAACCGCAGGAAGTAAGGGGTCGAACATTACTTATTTCACTTCTAATCCGAACGGTGAAGCAGAGAAAGTTTTGGTGTTATTGCGCCAATTGGCGAAACTTAAAAAACTTAAAATCGATCTAGATTTCGCGGAGATTGCCGTGAAGGGTAGAGGTTCTAAAGGAAATATTGTAACCAAATTCCCAGTAAAACGCATCGAGCTTAAAGAAAGAGGAGAGAGTACCCTTGAAGCTAGAAAAATTTGGTTCGATCCTGCAGTACAGCGATTAAACAGCGACGAGCGGGGTAGATTAGTCGGAAGCTTCAAAGGTGAAGATCGATTACTGATAGCGACTAAAAACGGAACATTACGTGTAGTAGTCCCTGAGTTAACCCTTCACTTTGATCCAGATATGATTTATCTAGAAAAGCTAGAAGAAAGTAAGCCGTTGAGTGCTGTTTATTTTGATGGTGAGAAAGCGCGCTACTTTGTGAAACGATTCGAATGGGAAGGCGGAGACAAAGAAGAAAACATAATCACGGCACACCCGAAAAGTGAATTAAATTTTCTCTCTAACGATACGTTGCCTAGAATTCAAATGGTCTTCCGTAAAACAAAGGGTGAGACTCCAGAGCCAGAAGAAGTTAATATAGCTGAATTCATCGCTGTAAAGGGCATTAAAGCGAAAGGGAATCAATTAACTACGGATACCTTAAACAAAATTGAACCGCTCGATTCCTTGCCTGAACCAGAGGTTTATGAATCAATTATTGAGCACGAATTGAAGGAGGATGCCACTATTGAGGAAGTGGAAACCGGCGAAGTATCTGAGGTCATCGTTGAAGAAGATACTCCCGTTGAGGTTGTAGCGGTGAAGCCCACAGAACCTATTGAATCCGTCGAGCCCTCAAAGCCTGCTGAATCTGAACCAAAGCAGGATAAAAAGAGTTCTTATGATGCGGATGATAAAGCCCCTCAAATCACTTTAGATTTTTAATATGCGCCACACGCTCTTCACCTTACTTTTTGCCACATTCTTCTCCATGACTGCACAAAACAGTCTCAACATAGCACTCAAAGGTCAAACGACTTATGTGAATGACATGAATGATATATGGGGCTACACTGCAGCCACGGGACGAGAGTTTGCCCTAGGCGGAACCACGGCGGGTGTGAGCATTGTGGAGATAACAGATCCGGCCAACCCTTTAAAAAAGCAGTTTATTCAGGGACCTTACAGCATTTGGCGTGATTTAAAGACATGGGATCACTATGCGTATGTAACACATGATAATACGTTCGCATGGAATACCATACCAGATCATGGTTTGCTTATCATAGACCTAGATAGTGTAGATAATACAAGTCCTACATACAAAACTATAAATCCTGTTATTCAGACCCCAGATGGCAGCTCGGATACTTTAAAGACGGCACATAACTTATACATCGACGAAAATGGATATGCGTATTTATTTGGAGCAAATGTAGGTAACGGTGGGGCGCTCATTTTTGATCTAGTAACGGATCCATGGAACCCTACGTACGTGGGTATGTACGATGATTATTATTTTCACGATGGTATGGTTCGTGGTGATACCATCTGGGGTTCTGCAGTTTATCAAGGGAAATTTGTCGTAGTAGATGCTACGGTAAAAGACAGTACCATAGCATTAGCCACACACGGTACGCCCAATGCGTTTACGCATAATACTTGGATTAGTGATGACAATAAAGTGTTGTTTACTACTGATGAGATTGGAAATGCGTTTTTAACGGCCTATGATGTGAGTAATTTGATGAACATCACGGAGTTGGACCGGATTCAAACTTCATTAGGCTCCAGCGTAATTCCACACAATGCCCATGTATATGGTCAATGGGTGGTAACCTCTTATTATACAGCAGGTGTTCAGATCGTTGATGCAAAATACCCTGAATTATTAGTAGAGGTAGGTTATTATGATACCTCACCTTCTTTTTCAGGCAACGGTTTTTATGGGAATTGGGGTGCTTATCCGTATTTCGAGTCTGGACTTATAGTTTGTTCAGATATTGAGGAGGGGCTATCCGTGCTCGATCCAACCTATGTTGAAGCATCACGAGTGCATGTTATGGTCCATGATAGTATTACTGGAGCACCTTTAAGTAATGTAGATATTTACTTTGATCGAGCAGCAGATACTGTACAAAGTAGCATAGATGGATTGGCAGATTTAGGCACTCATTTAGATGTGTTGGATTCGATCAATGTTAAGCTGTCTGGATTTGTACCTTATCATTCCTCGTACCAATGGCAAGCAGGTGCATTTGATACGCTAAAGGTTGCTCTATTGAATGTGAACAACGTCGGAATACAAGATGCTATGCATTCTGTGGTAGTGCTACAGCCTAATCCCAACCGCGGAACCTTCCAACTGAATGGAGTTAAAAACGCTGCTTATCAGCTTGTTAATGGTCAAGGTAGAATCCTCGAGAACGGACAATTCATAAACGATGTGGTAACCTTGAAAAATACCTATGCACACGGGACGTATTTCCTTCGAGTCCAATGGGCAGCGCAGGCGAAAACATTCCCACTTATGTTACTGCCTTAAAAAAAGTCGCTTTAGAAATTCGTTGTAAATCCTTTTGTCTTGTAAAAGTCCTCAATAATTGACACCACTTCGTTCTCACTATTTGCGATGTGTATGAGGTCTGTATCGTTGGGACTGATTTTACCAGTGGCTTTGAGCGTATTTTCGATCCACTGCTTCAGGCCATCCCAGAAGTCGCTACCGAAAAGGATAATAGGGAACTGATCAATTTTTTTAGTCTGTACTAAGGTGATTGCTTCAAAGAGCTCGTCTAGGGTCCCAAACCCACCAGGCATAACCACAAACGCTTGACTGTATTTTACAAACATTACTTTTCTAGCGAAGAAATAGTCGAAATCTAAATTCTTATCGTGGTCAATATAAGGGTTACTGCTTTGTTCAAAGGGTAAATCAATGTTGAGCCCAACGCTGGGACCTTTGCCCAATTGCGCTCCTTTGTTAGCAGCTTCCATAATGCCAGGTCCTCCACCAGTTATAATGCCGAAGCCTTTACTGGTCAGTTGTCGAGCAATTTCTGTGGCAGCATCTAGATACCGTTGTTCAGTGGAATCACGAGCTGAGCCAAAAATACTAATGCAAGGGCCAATCCGACTCAGGCTTTCATATCCCTGTACGAATTCCGCCATTATTTTAAATAAGGCCCAGCTGTCTTCTGATTTTATTTCAGTCCAGGTTTTTCTTGAATGAATCTTCATAGGTGTAGTAGTTACTTTCCTATTAAGATACGTAAAAGCAGGCAGGAATTATTTTAATTCGCCGGCTAAAAATTGGCCCGTAATACTTTCTTCCACCTTAATCACTTCCTCTGGAGTACCTTCCGCAACAATCCGACCTCCGCCTGATCCACCTTCCGGACCCAAATCTACAATGTGGTCAGCTTGTTTAATGACATCCATATTGTGCTCAATGATCAGCACAGTGTTTCCATGATCTACCAATCTTTGTATAACCTCCATCAGCACCTTCACATCTTCAAAATGCAATCCTGTGGTGGGTTCGTCCAGTATGTACATGGTATTACCGGTATCTTTCTTACTCAATTCAGTGGCCAATTTCACCCGCTGGGCTTCACCGCCACTCAATGTAGTTGACGGTTGCCCAAGCCTAATATACCCCAAGCCTACATCCTGTAATGTTTGCAACTTCTGATTGATTTTAGGTACATGCTCAAAGAACGGCAGCGCGTCTTCAATGCTTAAGTCTAAAACATCTGAAATGCTCTTCCCTTTGTATCGTACCTCTAAGGTTTCGCGATTGAAACGTTTACCTTGACAAGTTTCACAGTGCACGTAAACATCAGGTAAGAAGTTCATTTCAATAACCCGTAATCCGCCACCTTCGCAGGTTTCACAACGTCCGCCTTTTACATTAAACGAGAAGCGTCCTGGTTTATATCCACGAACTTTACTCTCTGGTAACCCAGCAAATAGCTGACGGATTTCTGACCATACACCCGTATAGGTTGCTGGATTTGAACGGGGTGTGCGTCCAATAGGACTTTGATCGATGTCGATAATTTTATCGATTTTCTCAAACCCTTCGATAGTCCGGTAAGGTTGAGGTTTACCCACCGCTCGGAATATCATATGGTTTAATATAGGGTAGAGGGTCCCATTAATTAATGTGGATTTCCCGCTACCACTTACCCCTGTTACACAGGTTAAAACGCCCAACGGTATTTTTAAATCCACGTCTTGTAAATTATTTCCCGTTGCCCCAAAAAGACCAATCCAGCCTTTAGGCTCACGACGAACTTCCGGTACTCCGATCCCGCGTTGCCCATTCAGGTATTGCGCTGTAATACTGTCACTTGCAAGAATGTCTGACAGATCTCCCTGCGCCACAATCGCGCCACCGTGTACTCCTGCACGCGGACCAATATCGAGAATATGATCAGCCGTTTCAATCATGTCTTTATCGTGCTCAACCACCAAAACGCTATTACCAATATCTCTTAATTGTTGCAGTGAATCTATTAGTCGAGCATTATCACGTTGGTGTAATCCTATAGACGGTTCGTCCAAAATGTATAGGACATTTACTAACTGCGAGCCAATCTGCGTGGCCAATCTTATTCTCTGTGCTTCACCACCACTTAAACTCCTAGCACTGCGATTTAAGTTCAAATATCCAAGCCCTACATTTAGCAAAAATGCACTTCGTGCACGCAGCTCTTTTACAATCTCTTCAGCTATCAACCATTCCTTTGATCCTAATAGGTCCTCTAAAGAATCAATCCACTGTCCAAAGTGTATTAAGCTCTGCGTGCTTACATCTGAAATACTTTGACCCGCTACTTTAAAATGCAGACTTTCCTTCTTCAAACGCGCGCCATCGCATGTGCTGCACGTCACATTTTCCATGTATTCGTCCGCCCAGCGCTGTATACTTCTGCTTTTAGCTTCTTTACCTTGAGCTTCTATGAAATTTATAATGCCTTCAAAGTTCAATTTGTATTCTTTGGTCACACCAATAGCCTTATGCTCAATGGTCATCACTTCGTTGCTTCCGTTAAGAATAATATCCATCGCCGCTTCAGGAATCTCACCAACAGCTGTGTCCATAGTAAAGCCATGCTTTAATCCTATGATTTCAAGTTGGTTAAACATCCAATTCTTCTTGTATTCTCCAACCGGAGCAATACCACCTTTTCTAATAGTCTTTTTTAGGTCGGGTAATAACTTACGCTGATTCACCTGTTTTGTTGTACCCAATCCATCACACATAGGGCAGGCGCCCTTAGGACTGTTAAAAGAAAACGTGTTCGGCTCAGGTTCTTGGTAGGCAATTCCACTCGTCGGACACATTAGATGCCTAGAAAAATAAGCCAATTCATCACGCTCTAAATCCAATACAGCAATTGTTCCGCCGCCGTGGCTCATGGCAGTTTCAACGCTTTGTGCAATCCGCCCTTCTGCAGTCGCGGCCACAATAATACGATCCACTACAATCTCAATATCGTGCGTCTTGTATCGGTCCAGTCGGTATCCACTGCTTACTTCAACCACTTTGCCGTCGACGCGGGCCCTAATAAAGCCCATACGCGTTATTTGATCAAACAACTCCCTGTAATGGCCTTTCCGCGCCCGCACCACAGGTGCCAAAACCGCAATTTTACGTCCTACATACCGTTCGGCGATCAATTCCACAATCTGCGCATCAGAATAGGAAATCATCTGTTCGCCAGTATTGTAGCTGTATGCCGTTGATGCACGGGCAAATAACAAGCGTAGGAAATCACTCAATTCTGTTACTGTTCCAACGGTCGATCGGGGATTACGCGAGGTGGTCTTTTGCTCTATAGATATCACTGGCGATAGCCCATCAATCTTATCCACCTCAGGACGCTCCATACTCCCTAAGAACTGACGGGCATAGGCACTAAAAGTCTCCATATACCGGCGCTGTCCCTCTGCATAAATGGTATTAAAAGCCAATGAACTTTTACCCGATCCACTGAGACCAGTAATAACGACCAATTTGTTTCTAGGAATGGCAACATCTACATTGCGCAGGTTATGCGCTCTCGCGCCAAAGACTTCTATGTATTCGCTCATTTAGAAGGAACCCAAATTTGGTATGCTTTGTTTGTCGAATTCGATAATTGCTGGCTTTGAATCCACGGATTGTAGGTTCTCAAAGTTTTGTAGGTAATTCCTTGTGTTTTTGCCCAACTGATCCAGTCCGCAACTTCTACATTGACAAAAATGGTATCCATTTGAGGGAAAGAGTAGCCCTGGTCTTGATGGTAGATATAGCCGAAGTCTGCAAGGTTTTCGTGTATGTGTTTAACTGCAACGATTCGGTAAACGTAACGCGCCGTTTCTGTATTCAAAAGGAGGTCATAATAACGCTCTACTCCTTGTTCTTCAAGTCGTCGCGCCGTACCTGCCATCCCCATGTTGTAGGAAGCCGCAGCTAAGGTCCAATTCCCAAAGCGCCCATAGGCTTCGTTTAAATAATCACATGCCACCTGTGTGGATTTTTCGATGTGGTAGCGTTCATCAACTTCATTATTGATTTCAAGGCCATTTTCACGACCGGTACTTTTCATAATTTGCCAATAGCCAGCGGCGCCAGCTGGACTTACCACATTTTGAAGTCCACTTTCTATCAAGGCTAAATATTTGAAATCATTCGGTATACCATTTTTAGCAAGTATTGGCTCAATGATGGGGAAGTATTTTGAACTGCGTTTCAGCATTAATAAATTATTGCTTTGCCAATAGCTGTTCACTAGGATTTCACGGTCTAATTTTTCCTTGACATCGGCCGAATGTAAGGGCAAAGGTTCACCAGAAAAATCTAATTGATTTGGGAGAGCAAAAGGTTTTACCGTACTAGGACGAACTTCTATAGGATGCGGCGCTTCATTTGATTGCGCGCTTCTTAAGCCAACAACAGCGAGCGCTATTGCCAAAACCCCAATTACAATCGATTTATGATTCATAAGAAAAAGGCGAATTGAAATCTATAAATTTTGGTCCTATCCGGTCTTTTGCACTTAAAATGGGGGAATCCACTTTCCAGTCAATGGCCAACGTATCATCATTCCACAAAACACTTCCTTCATGTTCCGGACTGTACGTATCCGTGCATTTATATAAAAATACCGTACCGTCTTCAAGCGTGGCAAATCCGTGGGCAAATCCAGGAGGGATCCAAAGCATGCGTTTGTTGTCACCGCTAAGTTCTACGGCATAATGTGCGCCATAAGTAGGGGAGCCTTTACGAATATCAACGGCAACGTCCCAAACTCTTCCGCGTTGCACACGAACCAACTTACCTTGCGCCTTTGGTGGAGCTTGGAAATGAAGCCCTCGAACAACACCGCGGTCAGATAAACTCTCGTTGTCTTGTACGAATTCTCCTGTAATGCCTTGAGCGGCAAAGACATCACGATTATAACTTTCGAAGAAGTAGCCTCGTGCGTCTCCAAAGACGCGCGGCTCAATAAGCAGTAACCCTGCTAATGGTGTCTCAATGATTTGCATACCCCAAAAATAGCAGGATAAGCTTACGAAAGCATAGGGTCGACCTTTTCTTTCAAAAGAGCCGATATTTCCTTTGCATGCGTTAAAAAACTTAGGTGCGTAGCATGATGAAGAGTCCAAGAACGTTCTGATCCTGTAACTTCGGGGAATACAACATCCCAATCACTTTTTACACTATCTACAGGACAAAGCGGTACAGGTCGATTCCAATTTAGTACCGCTTTAAGAACCCAACGGTAATAGTCACAAGGAAATTGCTCCATCATTTCTAGTATCCCTTCAAATCGTGCTGAAGGCCGGCTATTGAGTCTCGCCATGAAGAAAATGAGTTTTCTAATACTTCCTTCTGGGGCCCAATTCAATAATCCTGTTGCAGCAATATGTTTAAAAAGTGGACGCAATGGTGTATTGTGGTGCAGTGAATTCAATAATACGACACGCTGCACACTATGCCGGCTTGCCCAATCTTGTGCAACAATGCCTCCAAAGCTGTAACCGAAAAGTAAATCATGTGGTTGAATATCATGCGGAGCCATCAAACGATCTGCATAAGATGATAACGATTCCGCTGCTTCGGGTAGAATCCATTCTAAGAACGTTGCAGACCATGGGAATTCAAGATTTCTAAAAATCCTTGAATCGGCACCTAATCCCGGTAATACCCATACTCTAGCTTCACGCATTGCCCATGTTTTTACGAACTACTTTGAAAACGCTTGGGTAGAGTCTTTTGTTCGTTGCTACTATGCTTTTAGAAGCAGTGGCTTCTGGTCCACCGTTAAAGTCGGTAATTATCCCTCCAGCTTCTTTGACGAGAACTATCCCAGCTGCGATGTCCCAAGGACTCAAACCATATTCAAAGTATCCATCAAACCTTCCGCACGCAGTGTAAGCAAGGTCAACTGCTGCCGTACCTATCCGACGCAAGCCTCTTGTGGATGTATAAAAATGGGCAAGTGTATTTTGGAATCCTTCCATATGCTCGAAGTCGTAATAAGGAAATCCCGTTGCCAATAGGCTGTTTTCAAGCGTTTCCGTTTCTGTTACTTGGATGGATTGGCCATTAAGTCTTGCGCCACCGCCCGAATAAGCAGAAAAACATTCGTCCATGCCAACTTCATAAACTACACCTATAACCAATGCGTCATTGTGCTTTAAAGCGATTGAAACACTATAAATGGGCAGACCGTGCACAAAGTTTGTAGTGCCATCTAGCGGGTCAATGATCCAAACCCATTCCTTTTGTAGGTCCTGCTTAGTAGTTGCCTCCTCCGTTAAAAATCCAGCTTCCGGTAGTAGCTTAGAAAGTCGATCCACTAGCAATCGCTCTGTGTTTTCGTCAACATCGCTAACTAAGGCATTCAGACTTTTTAAACTTACTCGCTCTTGCGAAAAGGTAGATTGCTGTATTCTCAGGAAGGCGCCGGCTTCCTTAGCAATAGCTTCAACGGCGCTGGTAATGGAGGGGAGGTTCATTCGCTATTTTCGAAGGGCTGCGTATTTAAAATGAATGCTTTTACAGATGGTTTGCATTCCACTTTGAACTTTGTGATGGTCCGTGTAGAGTGTAAGTACTTCTTCTCGATGGTCCGGGTTGAAATCAATCATGCCTAGGAACATCCCTTCTCTTATTTTATACAATTCTGAATTTAAAACTAGACCGTCTTTCATATGCAAGGCACGACTTTGCTGCCAATGCTTTATAAAAGCGTCTTCGCCCACTAGGGGCTTATATTCTATGAAAATCTGTGGCATTGTTGGCGTTCTTAGGTACATCTAAGATAACAATTCCATCGTCGTTAATGCTTGATAATGAGAAACTTTTGATTTTGTTTGCCCATTCAGGGTTCCAGAAGGTTTTAACACGGACGTAATTATCTGTGTATCCGTACATGTAGCCGCTGCGGTTCTCGCTCTCAAAAAGTATGGGACGTGATGTGCCTAATTGGCTTTCGTAGAACTGGCGCGTTTTTTTTTCACTCAAGATGCGCAGCATTTTATTTCTGCGTTTTCGTTCAGGAATTGGAACTATACCATCCATATCTGCAGCAGCGGTGTTGCTTCTTTCGCTGTAGGTAAAAACGTGTAAGTAGCTTATTTCTAAGCTATTGATGAAGTTGTAAGTCTCCAAAAAATGTGCTTCAGTTTCACCGGGAAAACCAACGATCACATCAACGCCTATACCGGCATCGGGGTGCGCTTTTCGGATAGCGGTGACACGTTGCCTGTAGAGTGCGGTCATGTACCGCCGTTTCATTTTTTTGAGAATTTCATCCGAACCGCTCTGAAGTGGGATGTGAAAATGCGGTACGAACTTTTTACTCGCTCCGGTAAATGCAATGATTTCATCCCGCAGAAGGTTCGGTTCAATAGAAGAGATGCGCATACGTTCTACGGGGACCTGGTCGTCTAGCGCTTGAACCAATTCTAAGAATGTATTCTCATGACGCTTGTTGCCAAATTCACCTTTGCCGTAATCCCCGACATTTACTCCGGTGAGTACAATCTCAGGAATGCCTTTAGCAGCAATTTCTTGTGCGTTTTTTACCACGTTTTCTAAAGTATCCGAACGTGAAATTCCTCGCGCGAGAGGTATGGTACAATAGGTGCATTTATAATCGCAACCGTCTTGTACTTTCAAAAAAGCTCGGGTACGTTCACCGGCGCTGTAGGAACTCACAAAAGAGTTGGCTTCTGATATTTCACAGCTGTGGATCTCTGCTGGACCTTGTTGTTTTTCAAGGGCTCCTAAAAACTGGGTTACATTGAATTTTTCCGTCGCACCTAAAACGAGATCGACGCCCGGCATTTCCATGATTTGTTCAGGCTTTAATTGGGCATAGCATCCTACAACTACTACAAATCCATCGGGATTGGCTTTTAGTGCTCTGCCCACTATATTTCGACACTCACGATCCGCATTTTCTGTTACGCTGCACGTGTTTATGACATATACATCCGCCTTCTCGGAATAGGGTACTGTGTCGAAACCGGCCGTATCAAAATCCTTTGCGATGGTAGAAGTTTCCGCAAAATTCAACTTGCAACCTAAGGTGTGAAAAGCGACGGACTTATTCATATTAAATTCACTTCTGCTTGCAGTAGGATACCGTATTTCTTATGGACGTCGTTGATTATTTCGTGCGCCAAATTCAGCACCTCCGCCCCAGTTGCATCGCTGTAATTAACCAGTACAAGTGCTTGATTTTTGTGCACACCGACATCTCCATCCTTAAAGCCTTTCCACCCCGCTTTTTCAATGAGCCAGCCCGCAGCAATCTTAATACCTCCATCAACGGTGTAGGTTGGCATATCTTGATACCGCTCTTTAAGTGAATGCGCCAATTCCTCTGAAACCACCGGGTTTTTAAAGAATGAACCGCTATTTCCTATTTCCGCAGGATCGGGTAGTTTTTGCTTTCTAATGGCCACTACGGCGTCGCTAATGGCCTTTGGAGTAGGTTCAGTAACGCCCTTAGCTGCCAATTCATCTTTTATTGCTCCATAATCCAGACGAAGCTTGTGATTACGTTTGGTCAAACGCAATGTAATTCGTGTAATAATGGCTTTACCCTTCCAGTCACTTTTAAAAATGCTGTCGCGATAACCAAATTTACAGCCGGCAAGGTCCAATTCAAAGAAGCGTTTATCGTCAATATGCACTCCTTCACAAGAAATGAAACAGTCCTTAAGTTCAACGCCATAGGCGCCAATATTTTGCACTGGGGCAGTGCCACAGTTCCCTGGTATGAGACTCAGGTTTTCCAATCCACCAAGCCCTTGAGCTAAAGTCCAAAGAACTATCTCATGCCAGTTTTCTCCGGCACCAAATCTAATATGTACCTCATCGTCATTCTCGAAAACCACCTTTCGACCGTGGATATCTACTTTCAGTACGTCACCGGAGATGTCTTGAGTCAAAAGCATATTCGACCCTCCTCCCAGTACAAGTGAAGGCGCACCGTGATGATTCACGTAATTCAAGATTTCTTCAGCACTGTGGGCCCAAATCAAGCGCTCCGCCTTTTGGTCAATGCCGAAGGTGTTGAGTTTCTTTAAGCTCTTGTTGATTTGTACAATCAATGGACGATTATTTAATAGTTCCAGGATAAACCTGTAAGGCGTGTCGTACGATTTCGATACATTCTTTAAGGTCTTCAACATTCAAGACATATGCAAGTCGCGCTTGTTGCCTGCCTAGTTCAGGTTTTGCATAGAAACCAGCAGCAGGAGCCATCATCAATGTCTTTCCGTTGTGATCAAACTCACTAAGCAGCCATTCCGCAAAGTGTTCAGCGCTTTCAACAGGGAAAGAAGCTACTGCATAAAAAGCTCCTTTTGGCTTTGGACAGAAGACGCCCTCAATGCTGTTTAAACCCTCTACGAGGACGTTTCTTCGTTCTACGTATTCTGCATTGACATCGTCAAAATACGATTGCGGTGTACTCAAGGCTGCCTCACTCGCAACTTGCGCATAGGTTGGAGGAGAAAGTCTGGCTTGGGCAAATTTCATGGCAGTGGCCATGAAGGTTTTGTTTTTACTGACTAAACAACCAATTCGAGCGCCGCACATACTGTAACGTTTCGAAAAGCTATCAACCACTATTGCATGTTCTTCCAATCCCTCCATGCCTAAGACAGAGTAGTGCTGGGCACCGTCGTAAGTAAATTCACGGTAAACCTCATCTGCAATAAGAAAGAGGTCGTGTTTGAGAACGATCTCGCGTAGTTGTTCCAATTCTTCTTTACTGTACAGGTAGCCGGTTGGATTTCCAGGGTTACAAATCAATATTCCCTTCGTTTTGGGCGTAATAGCTGCTTCAAAAGCGCTCACTGGAGGTAAGGCAAATCCATTTTCAATAGTGGCCTCTACAGGAACTACTTTAACCCCGCTCGCCGTAGCAAAACCATTGTAGTTGGCATAAAAAGGTTCGGGAATAATCACCTCATCACCTTCATCCATTGCAGAGCCGAAAGTAAAAAGTAATGCTTCTGATCCCCCGGTGGTCACAATAATTTCTTCACTCGAAACAGGGAGCTTTTTACGCTGGTAATAGGCGGAAAGACCCACTCTCAAGCTAGCGAAACCTGCGCTATGGCTGTACGCAAGAACGGGTATATCCGCGTTCTTAATGGCTTGTTGAGCCACTTCAGGAGTGTGAATGTCTGGCTGACCAATATTCAGGTAAAATACTTTCTTCCCTGCGCGCTCAGCGTTTTCAGCGAAAGGAACCAATTTGCGAATAGGGCTTGAAGGCATCGCCTCACCTTTTCTAGATATAGTCGGCATAATGTGTAATTATTTAAAGCAAAAAGCCCCGCAAAAATACGGGGCTTTCTTTAAACTTTGGAGGTGTACATGGTACACCTTTTGACTTAATTTGAAATAACGCTACCGCCCGTCTTTGTTGGAGTGGAAGGCTTTGACTCAGGATTCATTACCTGACCTTTAATGGTGAGTACCACAGTTTTATTACTTGCGTTTGACTGCACAGTAACCGTTTTGTGGAAATTACCCATTCTATTCGTATCGTATTTTACAGTGATTTCACCTTCTGCACCCGGAGCGATAGGCTCACGTGTCCATTTTGGCGTAGTACAGCCGCAAGAAGCACGAACTGAATTTAGAACTAATGGTTCTGTCCCTTCATTTTTAAATTTGAAAACGCGTGTTCCGTTTCCTCCTTTTTCAACGTTGCCGTAGTTAATTACTTTCTGTTCAAATGAAATTTTAGCACCATCAACAGTTTCTTCTTGTGCCTGAGCAACGAAACCGAAAAGGGCTACAAATAGTGTAAGGAATACTTTTTTCATAATCTGCTTAATGAATTTTTCTAAGTCAAATGTAAGTGTAGTTTAAGCACTTTCAAAGGAAATTAACAAACTCTTAGCTTCAAGGTTCATGAAATGCGTGAAGCCTTGTATTTTTGCAGCTTACTTAAGTTAGTTTTTCATGCGCGAAATCGGGAAATATACTCCAGGAGATATTGAATCAAAGTGGTACAACCATTGGTTGGAAAAGAATTACTTCCACGCTGAGGTCAGTGAAAAGGAGCCCTACACCATGGTTATTCCTCCTCCGAATGTGACTGGTAAGTTGCATATGGGACACATGCTGAACAACACCATTCAGGATGTACTTATTCGACGTGCGCGCATGTTGGGTTTGAATGCGTGTTGGGTACCCGGTACGGATCACGCATCCATTGCTACAGAGGCAAAAGTGGTGAAGCGATTACGCGAACAAGGCATTAAAAAATCGGATCTAAGTAGGGAAGACTTTTTAAAGCATGCCTGGGATTGGACTGATGAATACGGAGGAATAATATTAAAGCAACTTAGACATTTAGGAGCCTCTTGCGATTGGGATAGAACCGCTTTCACATTAGATGAAACGCGCAGTACTCAGGTTATAGATGTCTTCATTGACCTTCACAAAAAGGGAATGATTTACCGCGGTCTACGCATGGTGAATTGGGACCCTGTGGCGCTGACCGCAGTTTCTGATGAGGAGGTTATTCATAAAGAGGAGAACAGTCGTCTGTACTACATGACTTACCAGATTGAAGGGTCTAAAGAGTCTCTTCAAGTAGCCACGACCCGTCCGGAGACCATTTTTGGTGATTCGGCAGTTTGTGTAAATCCCGATGATGAGCGCTACCAGCACTTGAAAGGTAAAAAAGCAATCGTTCCACTGGTCGGCCGTACTGTTCCTATCATTTTCGATGACTATGTAGATATTGAATTTGGAACTGGAGCCCTCAAGGTTACTCCTGCTCACGATACGAATGACAACATGCTGGGAGAGAAGCATGGTTTGGAAGTAATTGATATTTTTGATCAGCACGCTGCATTAAATGCCCACGGTGGCGTTTTTGAAGGTATGGACCGATTTGATGCGCGCAAAGCTGTTGCAAAAGCATTAGACGAAGCAGGATTACTCGTAGAGACAAAAGATTTACGCAATAAGGTAGGCCGCAGCGAGCGCACGGATGCGATCATAGAGCCTAGACTTTCGATGCAATGGTTCTTGAAGATGGCAGATCTCGTAAAACCGGCCATCGATGGTGTTAAATCAAAAGACATTACGTTGCATCCTCCGCATACGGAGAAGACCTATTTGTATTGGATGGAAAACATCAAGGATTGGTGTGTTTCTCGCCAGTTATGGTGGGGGCATCGCATTCCAGCTTGGTACGACTCAGAAGGCAATGTTACCGTTTGTAAGACAAGAGAAGAAGCTATTCAAGCATTAGGAACAGACCAGGTGAGCCAGGACGAAGATGTCATGGATACTTGGTTCAGTTCATGGCTTTGGCCGTACAGCGTGTTTGCTGATAATCCTGAAGAGGAGGACTATTTCTATCCTACAAACACATTGGTGACAGGACAGGATATTATATTTTTCTGGGTGGCTCGCATGATCATGGCGGGTTATGAGTTTAAAGGAAAACGTCCCTTTAAAGATGTATATTTTACAGGTATGGTCCGCGACAAAAAGCGACGTAAGATGTCTAAACAATTAGGCAATAGCCCCGACCCGTTAGACTTAATAGCCCAATATGGTGCCGATGGGGTACGCGTAGGAATGTTAATGACTGCCCCGGCAGGAAATGACCTGCTTTTTGATGAAGATCTGTGTTCTCAAGGTTCATTCTTCGCGAATAAAGTATGGAATGCTTTCCGATTAGTGGGTATGTGGGATACAGGAGCGGATAAGATGAGTCCTTCCGAAGCACTGGCGGTGAATTGGATGCGTAATCGTATCGGTGAGGCGTTAGTAGAATTGGAAAGTAGCTTCACGAAATACCGTCTGTCAGAAGCTTTGATGACAACCTATAAGCTCGTTTGGGATGATTTCTGTTCGTGGTATTTAGAAATGGTAAAGCCTGCTCGTGGCGAAAAGGTTTCAGCAGAAGCGCTAGATGCAACGAAATCTATTTTTAATACGCTTTTAGAAGTCATGCATCCCTTCATGCCCTTTATTACAGAAGAATTGTGGCAAAATCTTGCAGATCGCAAAGAAGGTGAAACCATCAATTTTGCGCCTTGGCCTACTTTGAAAGTTGAAGATAACGCGATTTTGAAGTCGTTCGCCCATTTTGCTGAGGTCGTAGGCGGTATACGGACCGTCCGTAATGAAAATGGCATTGCTCCAAAGGAAGTCTTGACCATTGAGATTGCTAAGGGCACCGCACATAGCACTGAATATGACATGTTGATTAAGAAAATGGCGAATGTTGATGCCGTTGTTGAGGTCGACGAGGTTCAGAAATCAGCATTCAGTTTCGTTGCGGGAGGTGTGAATTATACCATTCCTGCTGATGCATTTGTAAATGTTGAAGAAGAGATTACTAAGCTTGAAGAAGAACTGAAGTATACCGAAGGTTTTTTAGCCGGTGTAACGAAAAAGTTGAGCAATGAGCGTTTTGTTGCCAATGCTCCTGAAGCCGTGGTCGCTTCGGAACGTAAAAAAATGATGGATGC
>JAHEKP010000073.1 GCA_024638285.1 Cryomorphaceae bacterium | reverse complement strand
CACAATACTAATCTTCTTCATAAGGAATAGGACTTTGGTGAGGATCCACTTCTGGGTTCCCCAATTCTTTAACTATTAATGCTTCTATTTCAGGGGTAATAACGTGTTCCATGGTTTCGGCCTGCGGGTGGATGTGGTCGGCCGCCATGCCCAATCGCTCGGTCAAATACAGCTCCCACAATCGGTGCAAGCGCACCACCCGTCGGCCCTCCGTTCGGCCTTTTTCAGTTAGTGCGAACCCATCTTCACGCTCCACCAGTAAGTAGTCTTTTTTAAGCAACCGCAGCGTTTTACGCAAGCCGTCAAGGTGCTGACGTCTCATTGCTACTATGGTTTCTGAAGTCATCGCAACGGTTTCGCCTTCTCTTTCTTCCGCGCCATAGAGGAGTTTCAATAAATTTTCACGTTGCGTCTTTAATTGGTTTCCTTTTGCTCTTTTCCTGCGTGCGATCCAACCCTTTTCAGGTGCAAAAAGCAGTGATGTAAACGCAATACCACCGAGCACAAGTACAATCCAAGGGCCGGTAGGCATTTTTGGTAAACTCGCGCTTACCAGTGTTCCTAATACCGCTGATATTGCTGCAAAAACAGCAGATAACACAAGCATAAAACGCAATGAAGAGGTCCAAGCGCGTGCGGCAGCAGCAGGTGTGATCAATAGTGCCGCCATCAAAACGACACCTACAGATTGAATTCCAACCGTAACCGCTAGAACCGTAAGTATGGTAAAAACGAAACGAATGAATTGAACAGGAAGGCCAATGGCCGCGGCAAAATCTTCATTAAACGTCATTAATTGAAACCCTTTAAAAAAAACGGCCACGCTCATAAGTAGCACCAAGGCTAGCACAGCGAAAACGTATAGATCAGATAGCGTAATGGCGGCGGCTTTACCCAAAAGGAATCGTTCTAACCCCGCTTGCTGGCCATGCCCCGTGCGTTGCACTGCTGATAGTAACATAATGCCAAATCCAAAAAAGGTAGACAACACTAAACTGATGGCGGTATCACCCTTCAACTTCGTACGTTGTTCTAAAAAACTAATTCCATAATGGGCGATAAGACCTGCCACTAAAGCGCCAAAAATGAGAAACAGTGGGTGTCGACCGTCGCCCAGTATAAATGCAAGAACCACTCCTGGAAGCAGTGCATGCGCAATGGCATCGCCCACTAGGCTCTCTCCTTTCAAAAAGCTAAAAGTACCCACCACGGAAGACGAAGCCGCCAATAGTAGGGTACCTAAAAGTACTTTTATGAAAACGGGATCAAACATTAGCCTTGCGGTTGGTCTTCTTTAAAGTCCGGTTCACGAAGTGGAAATTCCGTATCTGAAATAAGATCGCCCAGTTTTGATAGGACCGTTAATCTCCCTCCGTAAGCCTCCTGCAACAATTCTTTTGTAAAGACT
Organism: Cryomorphaceae bacterium; assembly: GCA_024638285.1. Taxonomy (GTDB): domain Bacteria; phylum Bacteroidota; class Bacteroidia; order Flavobacteriales; family Schleiferiaceae; genus UBA10364. The sequence continues at coordinate 3,699 of JAHEKP010000073.1, read as the reverse complement.
TCCTCCTTAGGACCTGCCGCGACTAAGCGCGTGTTGAGCAATACAATCCAGTCAAAATATTCATTAGCTGTCTGCAAATCATGGTGTACAATGACTACCGTTTTGCCCTCGTTTTTCATATCACGAAGCAGCTTTAATATAGCGTCTTCTGTCGCTGCATCTACCCCTACAAAAGGCTCATCCATTAGGTAAATGTCCGCTTGTTGTGCCAGTGATCGTGCTATAAATACACGCTGCTGCTGGCCGCCTGAAAGCTGGGAGATTTGCCGATCTGCAAATTCTAAAAGATTTACTTTTTCGAGCGCTTCAGTAGCAATTCGACGGTCCTCTTTGGTGATGCGCTTAAAGAGGTTGTTTTTGCGGTAACGCCCCATCAATACAACGTCCATGACATCTGCTGGAAAGTCCCAATCCACGCTTTCACGCTGTGGCACATAGCTCACTCGTTCACGGACTTTATCCAAGGGTTGGCCAAATATTTCTGTATAGCCACTATCCGGTTTCATTAAGCCCATAACGGTTTTGAGCATGGTGGTTTTTCCAGAACCATTCGGTCCTACAACACCAATAATTTTGCCCTTCGGCAGTTCAAAATCAACATCCCAAAGCACAGGTTTGCTGTGGTAACTGACCGTGAGATTGTGTACTTCAATGCTCTTTTCCATTAATTAAATGATTTTAATATCTGTGTGGTATTGTGTCTAAACGCTCCTAGTAAAGTGGCCTCAGCCGTTCCTTGCTCGCCCAGCGCATCACTATATAAGGGCGCTCCAATGCGCACCTTTCCTCCTTTTTGTGCCACCGCCTCTTGCAGCGCTTCAATACTTTTCGAATTCACTGACGTCTCAATAAAGACGGTAGATAGGCCGCGATCTAAGATGAATTGGGCGGCGATGCTCACGTCTTTAATGCCAAACTCCGCAGCAGTGCTTATGCCTTGAAGACCGTGCACATCTATGCCGTAGGCGCGTCCGAAATAGGAGAATGCATCGTGTGCGGTAACCATCGCACGCAGGGAGTCCGGTACCTCGTTAATTGCGCGGATCATCTCGTCGTGGGCATCGACTAGCTCAGAGAAGTAGTCCATAGCGTTTTGCTCAATAGTTTGTCGGTGTTCGGGAAATTGGCCAATGAGGAAGTCGGCGAGATCGCCCACGCAACGGTACCAAAGCTGGAGGTCGAACCAAATGTGCGGATCATAGGTATTGGGACCCACTTCAATAAGATCGTGCGGTCGAAGCGCACTACTCATGGCATAAACCGGCTTTTGTTGACCTAGTTTTTCAAGTATATCTGTCATTTTACCTTCCAAGTGAAGACCGTTGTGCAGAATGATTTTCGCTTTGCTAAGCTTCGCCACATCACTTTCAACCGGCTTGTAACTGTGCGGATCAATGTTCGACTGCATTAGTGCCTGAACTGAAATTTCTTCTGGAAGGATAATGCGTGCAGCATCTGCGACCACGGAGGTGGTGCAGAGAACATCTATAGAAGGCGCTGGAGCGCACCCAAAAGTTATTACCGCTAGCGCGATGAGCAGCAATTTCCTCATGATTGTATGGCGTAAATGTTTGCGCACATACTCTGACTAAGCCAAAAAGAGCCTGTAGATGAGCCCAGTTCTACACTGGAATCAAACGCCGATATGGCACGAATCTCATAGGTATTGCCTAAATTGATATTCATGGTGTCCAATTGGTCAAAGAATTCTGACCCGGCATCTTCTACCCGAACAATTCGAATCTCGCTTCCTTTACTAAACGCACCGATTGGCTGTCCTAAAACCGGAGGCATTTGACCGTCGCGCTCAGGAATGGGGTCCCCGTGCGGATCGTGCTTAGGACTACCAAGAAATTGAAAAAGTCGATCGACCAATTCCTCACTTTGAATGTGTTCCAACTGCTCCGCGAGAGGGTGCACTTCGTCCCATCCAAATCCCAGTTTATCTACTAAAAAAGTCTCCCACAAACGGTGTTTACGCAAAATGGATTTGGCTAAACGTATGCCTTGTGGAGTAAGTTGGACCCCCTTATACGGAACAACGTTCACCAGGTCTTTTTGCCCAAGTCGCTTCACCGCTTGGGTAACGGAAGAACCTTTCGCGCCTACACGCTGTGCAAGATCTCCGTTACTAACAGGAAGTCCTCCGCCAAGATGGTAGAGGGCTTTAATGTAGTTTTCTTCGCTTTCCGTGTGGGTTTTCACCTAGGCTATGTTTTATTTTAGGCAAAGCTAAAAATAATTTAAACACCAACTATCGCAAACACGAGAATACCATAAATAACTTACCTTAGCGAACGTGAAAACACACACCTATTTCATATCAGATGTCCATTTAGGAGCGCCTTCGGTTTACGAAAGTCAAGAGCGTGAACGCACCCTAGTGTCCTTTTTAAAACAGATTGAAGAAGATTGCAAACAACTCTTTATCGTTGGTGATCTTTTTGACTATTGGTTTGAATATAAACACGTTGTTCCGCGTGGTCATACCCGTGTCCTAGGGCAATTGGCGCTTATGGTTGATGCCGGTATAAAGCTAGATATCTTCGTAGGGAACCACGATCTCTGGATGGGTACCTATCTGGAAGAAGAACTGGGCGCAACCGTTCATCACAATCCACTAAAGTGGTCGCCAAACGACGGAACGACTTCTTTTTACCTCGCACATGGAGACGGCTTAGGTCCTGGAGACCGTAAATACAAAGCGTTAAAAAAGCTCTTTACCAACCCCTTAGCGATTTGGGCTTACAAGCGCCTGCATCCTAATTTTGGAGTAGGCTTTGCCGCACGCATGTCAAGAGCATCGCGCAACAGCCAAAGCGATGACGATCATGCATTCAAAGGGGAAAAAGAAAGGCAATTGGTCCACAGTCAAGCACTTCTTAACCAGGAATGGTTTGACTACTTTGTTTATGGGCATCGGCACCATGAAAAAGAATTGGTCCTCCAAACCAAAGTAGTAGATGGCACCAAAATTGAAAGCATATACATCGTATTAGGCGATTGGATTCGTTTAAACACGTTCGCTAAATGGGACGGTGTGCATTTAACCCTCAACAGTTTTACCCCAAGAAAATGAAAAAAGCACTTCTATTTGTAGTTTTTGCATTGGCATATACTGCCGCAGCACAAGATTATAAAGGCCATTACGGCATTGGACTCGCCTTAGGGGAGCCAAGCGGATTCAGTATTAAGAAGTTCAACAACAGTAATGAAGCCTTTCAGTATACCTTAGGGTACAGTGCTGTAAAAGGGCAAGAAGGCATTAACATCGGAGCCGATTATTTACTGCACAATTACGACATCATTACTGCCGAAAAAGGACGTATCCCGTTTTACTACGGTGCTGGAATTCATCTCAAGAGCTACAACGACGCGGGCAATCAACTCTATGCGCGGGTACCACTTGGTGTGGCCTATGAAGCCGTTGAATTCCCTGTCGACGTATTCTTCGAGTTTGCACCAGGAATTGCTGTGCTTCCTTCGCCTACTTTGGTGACCAATTTTGCCATTGGTGCCCGATTCTACTTTGACGTAAGGAAAGCCGTCGAGAAAATAGACGACGCCATTTAAATCTGAGCGTAAAAAAACCCCGAGCGCTTGCCCGAGGTTCTTACATTTTACTGAAAAATCAGTTTATTTCGCTGCTGCGTATTTCGCTGCTACTGCTTCCCAGTTCACCACATTCCAGAATGCATT
>JAHEKP010000070.1 GCA_024638285.1 Cryomorphaceae bacterium | reverse complement strand
GAAAGCGCGATCAATGCGCCTGTGGCAATTACGGTTAAAAGGATTTTTTTCATCTTGAATAGTTTGAAATACTAAAAATAACAGGGATTTTCTCTTCTAAGTTTATGACGTGAAGTAACGTTGTGGCTACGGTTTCTGGAAGGACTAGATTTCCGGACTCAAACTCTTCTACGAAATGGCCAACGCCCGGAAAATCCTCCTCTGCGGTGGCGCGAATCTCCGCCTGCATTGGCGTATTTACTTTTCCCGGTCTAAACGCGTGAATCTTGAATTCGGGATGCTCTTTCGCTAATACCGACGCGTACATATGCACAGCGGCCTTTGATGCACAATAGGCACTCCAACCTTCGATGGCAAATTCTGCAGCACCAGAACCTGTAAAATACAGTTGTTTCTCGCCTACAACCTCTGATAGGAATTTAGCACTCAGCAGCATGGCGCTGCTGGTATTCAAAGTAATGCAATGATCTATTTCCGACCAGCTTGCCTTTTTCGCTAGTTTCACCGGGCCCAAAGTACCTGCATTGTTGACTAAAACCGTGAGGTCGTAAGACTGCGGTGTAGAAAGTGAAAGCTTTTTTAAGGCGACTCTATCGCTCAAGTCACATATTGTAAATGAACCGTGACTGTGTTCTATAAGTTCTGTAGGAGCGTTTCTTCCTATGCCCTCAACATACCACCCTAAGCGCAAGGCTTCGGCCGCAATAGCCCGTCCTATTCCCGAGCTTACACCGGTAACGATCATGCGCTTTCGAGCAGACATCACGTGTTGATTTCAATAAACCTATTAATGTCTTTGGTCTTCCCAAAGACTAAAACAATGTCTCCGTTGTTAACCGTGCTGTCCGGCCCAGGAACACCGTTGATGTGGTGACCGTCGCCTTCTTTGCGCAAAACCGTTACTAGGTTGATGTTGTATTTCTTGCGCAGTCCTATGTCCTCAAGGGTACGTCCAATGATTTTCGCTGGAGCCTCAACCTCTATGATTTCATAGTCGTCCGGGAGTTGCACACACATCAATACACCGGGATTGGTCAATTGCTCAACGACGTTGTTTGCAACCTCTTGCTCCGGGCTCAAAATATGCTGAAGCCCCATTTTCTCAAGAATTTTGCGCTGTACTGGTCCCTGTGCGCGAGCGATAATCTTCTTCACGCCCATCTCTTGCAATTGGAACACACATAAAAGCATCTCCTGGAAGCTCGAACCTATGCTCACCACTACCGCATCCATGTCTTGAATGTTTTGTGCTTCTAACGCTTGTTTGTTTGTTGCATCGAGTGCAACTGCAAAGGGAACGTCTTGCGCCATGCGCTGCACCTTCTCTTCACTTTCATCAATGGCCATTACATCGGCTCCGCGCTCTGCAAGCTTGCGCGCAATCGCTGATCCAAAAACACCAAGGCCTATAACGGCAAACTTGCTATTCATACGCTTTTATTTTGCGAGTGCCTGCTCTAGATCGGCAAGCAAATCTTGTACATTTTCAATGCCTACAGAAAGGCGAATGAGGTTGTCTGTAACCCCTACTTTTTCGCGCTCCTCCTTAGGGATGGATGCGTGGGTCATGGATGCCGGATGTCCTGCTAGAGATTCCACGCCTCCCAAACTTTCTGCAAGGGTAAACACGCGAAGTGCGCTTACGACCTCTGCTGTTTTCTCAAAACCAGCACCTTTGATCGTAAAGCTTACCATTCCACCGAACTTCTTCATTTGTCGTTTCGCCACTTCGTGGCCATTATGACCCTTTAGTCCTGGCCAATACACGTTTCCAACTGCGGGGTGTGCTTCTAAGTACTGTGCAACAGCCTCACCGTTTTCACAATGCCTGTCCATACGAACGTGCAAGGTCTTAATTCCGCGCAACGCTAAAAAGCTGTCCATAGGGCCCAAAACTGCGCCTGAAGCATTTTGAATAAAATACATTTTCTCCGCAATCGCTTCGTTTTTTGTTGCCAGTAATCCTAAAACTACATCGCTGTGCCCACCCAAATACTTGGTACCGCTGTGCATAACTACATCAGCGCCTAAATCTAATGGGCGTTGCAGGTAGGGTGTTGCAAAGGTGTTGTCCACGACGAGCATCAATCCATGTGCTTTTGCCACTTTCGAAGCCGCTTCAATATCTAAAACATTGAGCATTGGATTGGTCGGTGTTTCCATCCACAGCATTTTTGTCGATGTACTTACAGTGCTGTGCCACTGGTCGTTGCTCATGTCGACAAATTTGAATTGGATGCCGTAATTGGAGAACATCTTTGTGAAAAGTCGGTACGTACCGCCGTATAAATCGTTGCACGCGATGACTTCGTCTCCAGGGCTTAAGAACTTTAGCATACAATCTATAGCTGCTAGTCCCGATCCAAATGCGGCGCCGTGAGTACCGCCTTCGATGCTTGCGATGGCATTTTCTAAAGCGGTACGCGTTGGGTTTCCGCTTCGGCTGTATTCATAGCCCTTGTGCTTGCCAGGGTATTCCTGAACATAGGTAGAGGTTTGATAAATAGGCGGCATTACGGCTCCTGTAGAAGGGTCGTGCTGCTGTCCTCCATGAATAGCTAAAGTTTCAATCTGTAGGTTCTTGTCGTCCATTGCGTGCTGTGGTGTTCTCTAGGTCTATTATTTGCAGTGCTCTTCAAAAGCGGAGAGTAGGTTTCCGGCGATCATTTCAGCCGTGCGGCCTTCAATGTGATGGCGTTCTACCATATGAACCAATTCACCGTTTTTAAACAATGCCATTGATGGTGAAGATGGCGGGAAGGGTTGCATCATCGCACGCGCTTCGTTCACTGCTTCAACATCGTTTCCAGCAAATACGGTGATCATTCGGGTAGGTTTTACCGCTGATTTTGCCACAGCCATAGCTGCTGGACGCGCAGATCCCGCTGCACATCCACACACGGAATTTACCACAACGAACGTAGTTCCATCAGCGTTAATCGCTGATTTTACATCGTCAGCGGTCTTTGTTTCAGTATATCCGCTATTCGCTAGCTCCGCGCGCATGGGCGCGATCATTTCTTCTGGGTACATATTTTGATTGTGTTTTTATCTTAACAAAGTTAGTGTTTCCTAATGGTTTGGGCGATTGTACCTTTGCGCCAATTATAACGACATAAACATGAGCTCAAAAGTTCGCGTTCGATTCGCTCCTTCACCCACGGGGCCTTTGCATATAGGCGGTGTGCGTACCGCTTTATACAACTATTTATTCGCTAAAAAGCACGGCGGTGACTTCTTGCTACGTATCGAAGATACGGACCAAACCCGGTTTGTTGCGGGTGCAGAAAAGTATATCGTAGAAGCATTGGCATGGTGTGGCATTTCACCCGATGAAGGTATTGGAGGTGAAGACCGCGGAAACGGCCCGTACCGCCAAAGCGAGCGCAAACCAATGTACCGTGAATACGCAGAACAGTTATTGGCAGCGGATAAAGCCTACATCGCTTTTGATACCGCTGAAGAGCTGGACGCAATGCGTCAAATGGCGAAAGATGCAGGTGCGGCGAATTGGCAGTACAACTACATCACTCGAGGAAACATGAAAAACTCCTTGACCCTGCCTAAAGAAGAGGTAGAAGCAAAAGTTGCTGCTGGCGAACCGTACGTGGTTCGAATCAAGCTTCCCCGTGATCACGAGGTTCGTTTTGAAGATACCATTCGCGGTTGGGTAAGTGTGAACACGAACAATATGGATGATAAAGTATTGTTTAAAGCGGACGGAATGCCTACCTACCACCTTGCTAATATCGTAGACGACCATTTAATGGAAATCTCCCATGTCATTCGTGGGGAAGAATGGTTGCCTTCTGCACCTCTTCACGTGATGTTGTATGAAGCGTTCGGTTGGAATTGCCCAACCTTTGCACACCTTCCGCTTCTTCTAAAACCAGACGGACCGGGCAAACTAAGCAAGCGCGACGGCGATCGTTTGGGATTCCCCGTATTCCCTATCGACTGGAAGAACGATGAAACAGGTGAAACGGCCAGTGGTTACCGCGAATTTGGTTTCTTTCCTGCCGCCTTTATCAATATGCTCGCTTTATTAGGTTGGAATCCGGGTACTGAACAAGAGATTTTCGACCTTCAAGGGTTGGTTGATGCATTCGACTTGAGCAAAGTTTCTAAGTCTGGCGCTAAATTTGATTTTGAAAAAGGTAAATGGTTCAACCAATTGTATTTGCGTGATTTAAGCGAGACGGAATTGGCTAAGGAGCTGAAAAATGTATTGGACAACGAGGGCTTATCCTACAATGAGTCCCACCTCGGCACCATTGCAACGATGATGAGTGAACGTGCCACTTTCCCTCAAGATTTGCTCGAAGAAGGTCGATTCCTTTTCGAGACCCCTTCCGTTTACGATGAAAAAACACGCGATAAAAAATGGAGCGATGCAAGCGCCCCTATGATGCAAGATATTGCCGACCGTTTTAACGCGCTACCAGATTTTTCTTCAGAAGCAATTGAAACTTGTTTTAAAAGCTATTTGGCAGAAAAAGAATTGGGATTCGGTAAAGTGGGCCCTTCTTTCCGCCTTGCTGTAACGGGAAAAGGCATGGGCCCAAGCATGTTTACCATTTGCGCTGTTTTAGGCAAAGAAGAGGTGCTCACGCGTATTTCTAAGGCAATTGAAGTGTTGGGTTAATGGCTGCTTTACATCAGATCGACGTTCACGGCATTCGTATTTACACGAACCACGGGTGCATGCAAGAGGAGGCGGTCATTGGCTCCAATTATGAAGTCAATATCAGCGTTTGGGCAGACCTTAGCGCGTCGGTTGCCTCTGACGATTTGAATGACACGGTAGATTATGTGGCCCTCAACGCTATTGCAAAAGAAGAAATGGCCGTTCGTGCTAAACTTCTCGAAGTAGTCTGTCAACGGATGATTGACCGCATTATGAGTGAACACCCGTCGGTTCAAAAAGCGTGGGTCAACGTCGCAAAACTCAACCCTCCAATCAATGGAGATGTAGAACGCGTCGCCCTAACATTTACCGCCGAGCGATAGAAAGAAAATAAACTCGGGTCAAAACCAATTTTTCTACTATTTTTGGCCTCCCTAAGGTTCCGTGGCCGAGTGGCTAGGCACTGGTCTGCAAAACCAGCTACAGCGGTTCGAGTCCGCTCGGAACCTCAGAATGAGAAAAGCCCCGGC
>JAHEKP010000032.1 GCA_024638285.1 Cryomorphaceae bacterium | reverse complement strand
GCTCAGGTGGTAGAGTGCACGTCTGGGGGGCGTGAGGTCGCAAGTTCAAGTCTTGTCATCCCGACTCAATAATAGCAAGGCTTTCAAAGAAATGAGAAGGTCTTGCTTTTTTATTTTGTGAAGGTAGTAACACATTTCAGTGCGAAGGCATTAGGTACGCAAAGTAGGTAGTAGCGAATATGCTGCTCTAAAAAGAGTGTTTAGTCTTTCTGTCCTATCTTGCTTCAAAAGGCTATAAAATGATTGGATCGTCAACATTGATTGGAGTACTTATTGGTTTCACCGTTTTGGGAATATTACTTGGACGTATGACCTCAAAGGATAGCGTTGATGATTTCGCCTTAGGAGGCAGATCGTTAGGTTTTTTTCCATCCTTAATGACGCTGAGTGGAACGTTTGTTAGTGCCGTAACCTTAATGGTTTACACGAGCTTTGTATACATATACGGCATCTCAGCCGCTTGGATATTTATCGGCTACACACTTGGTTTTCTTTTGTTTATACCTTTTGCGTTAAAGTTGTATAGGCTCAGTATCGAGCATAAATTTTTCACTCTCACTGATTATTTCGTTTTCCGGTACGGTCGTAAAACGGCACGTTGGGTTATCGGTGTGATTTTCGTCTGGTATGTTGGGTTGCTCAGCACGCAACTCTTGGTTGGATCAAATCTTCTCAATGAATTGGGTGGTATACCTGTGAATTGGGCTAAACTTGGGATGTTACTGTGTGTCATGGTCTATTTACTGGTGGGCGGTTTCGGTTCTGTAGTGAAGACGGATATGTTCCAATTCTTAGTCATATTCTTAGTGCTCATACTGGTCACACTTACGCTACAAAAAGGAGGTGACGTACCGCCTGAAATGTATGCTCCATTCAATGCGGGTCCTGTAAATATTATTGCCTTTTTACTTCTTGGAATACTTACGCCGTTTGCTACGCAAGACTATTGGCAGAAGGTATTTGCTATGAAGAATGAAAAAGTAGTTAAGCAGAGCTTTGGTGTAGGTGCAGGAGTGAATGTGTTACTTACTGTGGCGTTGACTTACGTTGGACTCATAGCACGAGCCCAGTTCCCGGCAGGATCAGGTGTTACGAATGAACACGCTGAAATGATGGTGCTACGTACGTTTACAGAACTGGTTCCCCCGGAATTTCAAGTTGCCGTTCTCATCGCATTCTTTGCGGCAATTTTAAGTACCTCTGATACCTATTTGTTCTTATTGAGTTTAAATGTGACGAATGATCTCTTTCCAAACAAAGAAGAGAGCACGGAGACAGGAATCAAGCGTATTCGATGGGCACTCGTTGGAGTGGGATTCTTTGCTTTATTAATCGCACTATTTTTTCAGCGTATAGAGGATATTGTAGTGACATTCAAAGCCTTAGGGATAGGAATTGCCCCGGTAATCTTTTACGATTGGGCAGGAAAGCACGATAAACGAAGCGTTGTTTGGTCGCTTTTAATCATGACCGTTGTATCGCTTGGGGTAAGCATCTATATGATGTCTGCACAAGGTAAAATCAATCCAGCCATTGCCTTTGTGAGCATCGGTACTTCATCCATTGTATACGGCATTAGCTTTTTCTTCCGCAAGGATAGGGGTTCGGTAGAATAGAGGGACAAAAAAAAAGACCCTTTCGGGCCTTGTTCCTTTTAAGTGAAGAGCTCTTCGACTTGTGTTTCGGCAGCTTCCTCTAGTTGTGTGTGTGGCAGTCCTTCTATAATTGTGATAGGACGCTCACGTAGTAATTCTTTGTTGAACATAACTTTTAGGTTTGGTAATGGTATAAATATACCAATTATATCCTGAAAATCAGGGTTTTCAACAAAAATTCACCCTTTGTTAACAAATAGGGGCTACAGTTTAACCAGTCGTTCAACTTTTATAAAGCCGGCATTGCCTTCTAGGCGAACGATGTAATTTCCCGCCGCTAAAGTTCCCAAATGCAAGTACAATTCTGCAGGCCCTGCAGGCAAATCTCTACCGGTAAGTTCTTGAACTAGAGAACCATTCACATTAAATAATCTAGCCTCAATACGCTGATCTTGATCGAGATTAAAGGTTATGGTAACCATATCCTGATCATAGGCAGGGTTAGGATACAATTGGCCTCCGTTCGCGTGTAAAGGAACAACAGTATCTGTACTAAAGACTTGCGAAATAAAGGTTCTATTTTGCTGCGGACCGTCTCCATAAAAACCAGCCATCCAAGCTTCTGACGGTATTAACATCCCATCTTCATCGAACATGGGTTGAATCGCAAAATAATCTCCCCATCGCTCGTAGCTGTCGCTATGACGGTCAACATGTGTCGTACCATTAATGAGGTCTATAGGATTAGAAAAGGTAGTATCGTTTCCAAGCTGGACCGCACCCATACCAGGGTGACCAGCAATGGATGTGAAGTTGAACCCTATTAAGCACTGAATTTGGTTCGGATGCACACCACTCCAAGTAATGTTGGGGTAACCATAATCGCGTTGTGGATGGGCAAAAATTCGTGCAGATACTTTTGGAGCTGAACTCTGTGCATCGCGAATGAATCCGTGATAAATTCCTGCATTGGCGTTAGTTCCATGGGCAGTGGTGCTTACAAATTGGATCCAATCGTCTTTTTGAATGGCACCGAGCACTCTTCCGTCATTAGTTTGCAGTCCTTTCGTAGCGTCTGTAGTATCCGTATCACCTTGTTTTCCGTTTGGTGGTACGCCATAGGGTACATTGCTTACTAAGGCTTGTGCCGTGATTGTAGTATCTGAGGTACCTTCAGTTAGGGTAATCAAGAAGAGCGTATCGTTTTGAAGGTCAAAATTCCGATTACTTAAGAACTGGAGTTGATCGCTAATATTATCGTGACCTCTTACAGGGTGTAAATTTCTGACGAACTTTCCATTGTGCGCTATTTGCGTGTAGACCGTTGCACCTACATTACCGCCTATAAAACCTTCATTTTTATCTAAGTGCCAAATCACGGAACCGTCAAAGCCCACTTGCCAACTCACATTTGGGATGATAAGATTGGCTGTAATGACTAAACCCTTTTCGCTTAGGGCTATCGCAGGGAAATCTGTCCAGCGGTTATTGCTCAATGGATTCCCAGTTAAACTATAAATATTCCAAGGGTCTGTGGGGTCGTTTGAAGAGGAAAAACAAACAATTATACGGCTGTTCGCAGCATCGTTGTCTTTTAAAAACACGAGGACAAATCGGTCTAAGGTTGGGTCATAGATGAGTTTAGGATCGTAAAAGTTTGAGAAACTCGACCCATTGGCCATCTGTTGTAAACTAAAAAGACCCACTGGAGATGGCATAATGAGTTCACCCGTTTTCGTATCCATCGCCCAAAAAACACTGTTTACGGCAGCACATAGAATTCCATCTTTACTAATGGCCATGGCATTATCGTTGGGTATGCCTCCTGTAAAATCGAAAGGATTACCCTGCGGGGTTAATCTATAAATAGAAGTGCCAAAACCTGCTATGGGATCTGGTGCAGTGGTCGTTTTCATGGTAGGCTGTGCTGCTGGGAAATTTTTGTAGTTCTGCAGCACCTTTTGCTTTGCTAAGAAGCTTTTGTAGCCATCCCCGCCAGGTATTGGGGCGCCAGTAGGGTAGAGGAAAGATAGCACCTGAGCTTGCGTTGACTTCGGGTCAAATGTACCCTCAAAAGTGGCATCAAACGTTTTTGTTACAAACTCCTGCCCAAACGCAGTAGTGGCTGTCACAAGGAAAATAAAAATCCAATTTCTCATTAGGTCTGTATTACTCCGGGGTTGTATCGTTTCATCTCCGGGTTGTTATTTGACATTTCTATACCGTAACTGAGCCATTCGCGGGTTTTAGCCGGGTCTATGATCGCATCTACCCACAATCTTGAAGCTGCATAATAAGGACTGGTTTGGCGCTCATAACGGTCTTCAATATCCTTTTGTAAGGCATCTAATTCCGCTGGGTTGAGTTCTTTTCCACTGCCTTTAAGGCGAGACTTTTCTATTTGAAGCAACACCTTCGCAGCCTGCTGTCCACCCATGACGGCTAATTTAGCATTAGGCCAAGCTACAATTAAGCGAGGATCGTAAGCCGTTCCATTCATCGCGTAATTCCCGGCACCAAAACTATTTCCTACGATCACAGTGAATTTAGGCACTACAGAATTTGCCACAGCGTTGACCATTTTTGCACCATCTTTTATGATCCCACCGTGCTCACTTTTACTACCAACCATGAAACCCGTAACGTCTTGTAAGAAGACTAGAGGAATGCGCTTTTGATTGCAATTGGCTACAAAGCGGGCTGCTTTATCAGCACTATCAGAGTAAATAACCCCGCCAAATTGCATTTCACCTTTTGCGTTTTTCACAATAGCTCTATTGTTAGCCACTATACCTACCGCCCATCCATCTATTCTAGCATACCCACATAGAATGGTCTGTCCGTACGTCTCTTTATAGGGCTGCCAACTCTCTTTATCTACGATACATTCAATGATCCGTAAACTTTCAAAGGGTTTCCCATCTCTTGGTACAAAGCCGTAGACTTCAGAAGTGGATCTTTCCGGTTCAATGGATGTCGTTCGATCAAAACCTGCTTTAGGGAAAGCACCCATTTTGTCAACTAAGGTTCGAATGGTAGTGATTGCCTCGTTATCGTCCTCACACTTATAATCGGTCACTCCACTTATATCACAGTGCGTATCTGCGCCGCCTAAGGTTTCGTTATCAATAGATTCCCCAATGGCTGCCTTAACTAAATAAGAACCTGCAAGAAAGATGCTTCCTGATCCTTTCACGATTAAGCTCTCATCACTCATGATGGGCAAATAGGCACCACCTGCAACACAGCTGCCCATAATGGCAGAGATTTGAGGAATACCCAGACTACTCATGACGGCATTGTTCCGGAAAATACGACCGAAGTGCTCGCGATCTGGGAAAATCTCATCTTGCAGCGGAAGGAATACACCCGCGCTATCTACAAGATAGATGATGGGCGTATGATTTTCTAAAGCAATTTGTTGTGCACGTAAGTTCTTTTTACCTGTAATAGGGAACCAAGCGCCAGCCTTCACTGTGGCATCATTGGCCACTATAATGCATTGGGTTCCATTGACGTAAGCTAATACAACTACAACACCACCTGCAGGGCAACCGCCGTACTCTTCGTACATACCATCACCGGCAAAAATTCCCAACTCAAGACAAGGTTTTTTAGCATCGACAAGCGCTTCTACGCGTTCTCTAGCAGTCAGTTTACCCTGATCTCGCTGTTTTTGAAGTTTTGTCTCGCCACCGCCTTTGGCTAAGATGGCTTCACGACGCTTTACTTCACTAAGTAGGAGCTTTAAGGCGTCTTCGTTCTTGTTAAATGTAAGGTCCATAGGTTGCTGTGGTTCTTGCTGCTGTGATCGTTATTTGAGTGTTTTGAGGTAATCCCAACTACTACGCCCTAAGTTAAAGAACAGATCTAAGGCACTCAAGTTGTTTTGAAAACCAATTTTATGATGAAAAACTTGTCCATATGAAGGGAAATTCATGTCAGATGGTGTCTTGGGATTGATGCCTCTGAGGTCTTTCATCCCAGTTATAGCGGCATATTCTGAAGTTTCTTCTTTCAGTAGATCTAGTTCAAGCCATTGTGAAAACAATGCAATGCTGGCTTGATTTAATTCCCAAAGTGTTTCGAAGCGTTGGTTTAAAAGTGCCTTTACATCGGGGTAAAGCACTTCAAAGTAGGGCGCATTTGCGTATGCGCTTTCGATGGCCTTGATATGATCTTTGACCCAATTTTCACGAAAGCTGATAGCAACGTCTTTTATCGCTTTCGACTTGCGTTCTACAGGTACACTCAGTTTTTGAAGACCATTTGGCCCCGCAATATGAGTGCGCGATCGATACGTTTGTTTTTGGAAATGCTCGTTAGCCTCAAGCACAATGCCGTTTGATTGAACAGCATGAGCCATCCATTCAATGGGAGGGAAGTAGGCCGTGCTAAGCAGAACGTACATTAGGCAGCCTTGCGCTTTCTCCGAACCGTAAGTACGATTTGATAGAGCACCACAAACACTACGAAATACCAAAAGTAACTGGTACGCTCGCCATTTGCATTCACGAGTGTGAAAACTCGGTCTGTTCTAATCTTCGAAAGACCTTCACCATGTTTGTCGTAGCTCATCCAAATAAAGACAGGTTTTCCTACGATGTGATCAGAAGGAACATAACCCCATTTGCGACTGTCTAGACTATTGTGTCTATTGTCTCCCATCATCCAGTAATAATCTTTCTCAAACGTATATGTAGTGGATTCATTTCCATCAATGTATACCGTTCTGTCTTTAGTGATTTTTAGATCATGACCTTCGTATTCTGCAATTACACGTCTATAACTATGCAGGTTCTTATCGGTTAATTCAATGGTCGCACCTGCTTGTGGAATGTAGATAGGTCCAAAGTTGTCCCAGGTGTCATTATAAGGACGTTCACCATGACCCGTATCTGGGTTGGGGAATAAAATTTCCTCAGCTTGACCCGCTTGTATTTGTAAAAGTCCAGGGGGCAAGGTACTGTCAACAGCTGTGCCAGGTCGTTCGGCGCTAATGGGCCATATCGATTTAACAGCGGGTAAAGATTTGATGGCATCCACATGACGCTCTTGAAGGAACATGATGTATTCATTTTGACTGCGCTGATAAACGTCTTGATCTGTTGGATACTTTCGTTGCTCTTCCGATGTCAAATAATTGATATCAAACTTCTTCTTGAGCCAATCTTTATTGAAGCTAGTTCCATCCGTTTTAACATAGTACAGAAATTGGGGATAGCTGTTATCCGGAAATTTGAAGGCATTACCATTTAAAAATACGGTACGGTCCACGATAGTCAACGTATCGCCAGGGGTACCTACACAGCGCTTAACGTAATTTTCTTTCTTATCAACGGGCATAGCGTCCATAGGGTAATTAAAGACTACAGGATCACCTGCCTGAACTTCTTCGAAAGCAGGTAAGCGCAGATAAGGAATCTGCGGCCAACTCACGTAAGAAGGAGTGCCTAAGAATGGGATGCGGTTGTGAACTAATGGCAAACTTAATTGAGTCATTGGTATACGAACGCCATAATGCATTTTAGAAACAAACAAGAAATCGCCCACCATGAGACTTTTCTCCATAGAGCTCGTAGGAATGGTATAGGCCTCAAAAGTGGTAGAACGGATAACGGTTGCTACTACAATTGCGAAGAATATGCTGTTCACACCTTCACCTAAGTTTTTTTTAATGTAGGCTTCGTCGCGGCCCCAATATTTTAGTTTTTCCTTATAGTTCAAATACCCTAAATAGAGTCCCAAACTACCCATAACGGCTGCCGTCTGCCAGGTTTTACGAAACTTAAATACGTGCAGCAGCTCGTAAATCATAATGATACCCATGACAACCCCTACTACGGGGATGCAATACAAGAGTACCCAATACCAAGGGCGGTCTGCTATTTTAACCAGTACATAGGTATTGTAAACGGGTATGAATGCTTCCCAAGCCTTTCGATCTGCAGCAACGTAAAACTTCCAAGAAATAGCGCCGAACCACAGCGCTTGTATTAAGGTAAAAATGATAAATTCCATTCGGGGAAACTACTTTATTATTCGCTATCGAAAAGTTAGTGTATTGTGAAAATTAAAGGCTCAAAACGTCCTTCATGCTGAAAGGACCTTTTTTACCGGGTAACCATTCTGCAGCGATCACCGCGCCCAAAGCAAAGCCGTCTCTACTGTGAGCTTCATGCTTTAATTCTATAGTATCAATTGGACTATCGTATGAAACAATATGCGTCCCAAAGTAAGGGTCCATACGTTCTGCACTAATATGCAGTCCTTCTGACTCTGAATCCATGGTCCAGCGCTTAAGGGAGGGATACGCTTTTAAAATGCCTTCAGCCGTGGTAATTGCAGTACCGGAAGGCTCGTCTTTCTTGCCCGTGTGATGAATTTCATGAATATGAGGCTGATAGTCCTTATACTCATTCATCATGCTAGCTAATTTTTCATTGAACGCGAAAAATAGATTTACGCCTAGCGAAAAGTTAGAGGCATATACAAATCCTATGTCTTGAGACGAAGCTATTTTATCAACCTTATTTTTGGCTTCGATCCATCCTGTTGTTCCTGATACCACGGGTATTCCCGCTGTCAATAGTTTCGTAATATTTTCCGCTGCAGCATCAGGTTGTGTAAACTCTATCGCTATATCAGCCTGTTTTGCTTGCTCTATGTCTAGGATACCGTCATTATTGATGTACACAATGGTATGCCCTCGATCTTTAGCGATGCGTTCAATGGTTTTACCCATTCTACCGTAACCTATGAGTGCTATTTTCATTTACAATGCAAAAACTAAAGTAAAGCCTGGGGCCATTTCTGCCGGCTTGTTGGCTAAAGGATTAGTATTCAATGAAGGATGTAAGGACAAATCATCACTTACGTCAAAATCATACAAATGAGCATCGATGTTCGCATCCAGAATATTCAATAGATAGACGCCTAAAAGACCAAACAACGCATATTCGCGTTGTGTTCTCAATGCTTCCATATATCCCATGGTTTCTTGAGCCACACCATTCACTGAATTCTGATAAAATGGCGCAGGTAGAACATCAAACAACTCTGGCGCAAAAGTCTCTAATTCCGTTCTAGTCTGTAATGACGGCTCATCGATAATAAGTTGAAGGATGGATTCGTAATTATTGAAATCTTGATTCAGGTCGACGTAGTAATATGTGACTCCACCCAAAGCGCCCCAAACTAATGGCGCTTTCCAGTATTTCTTATTATAAATCTGCCCTGCTCCAGGTATTAATGCTAGGGTAGTGGCCAATTTAATATTATGTGCTGCTGCGGCGCTATGGCTATGCACCAAAGTATCCTTTACCTGTGCTTTAGAACTAACAGAGAAGAAGAGAAACAACGCTATGAGCGTCGTCTTAATCATTGAGCTTAGAGATTATACGCTGTAGATCCTCATCGGAACCAAAAGAAATTTGAATTTTCCCTTTTCCTTTATCGTTGAGTTGAATGGCAACTGGTGCTTCGAAATAACCGCCAAGTTGAGACTCTAAATCAGCAACTCCGGCTCGCCTGGGCTCAGTTTCTTTTGGTTTAGGTTGTTTTACTTCTTTTGCAAAGGCTTCCGTTTGACGAACGCTTAGTCCATTCTTTAGGATCCGTTTATACAGCTCAATCTGTTCATTTTCACCTGGTAGATTAAGTAGGGCACGTGCATGACCCATAGTAAATACTACGGTTGAGGCGCCGTCTGCATTTTCGTCGTGACTTTCGTTTCGATTTAAATCCCGAAGCTCGGCCTGAATAATTGCGGGTAACTTAAGAAGGCGTAAAAAATTAGTAATGGTTGAACGGCCCTTACCAAGTCTGCTCGCAACTTCCTCCTGTGTTAGACCTAGTTCATCCATCATTCGCTTACATGAATAAGCCATTTCTATAGGATCTAAATCTTCGCGTTGCAGGTTCTCTACAATAGCCAATTCCAACATGTGACGATCATCCGCCAATCTAACGTATGCAGGAATTTCCTCTAAACCTGCAATCTGTGATGCTCGAAATCTTCGCTCACCACTGATGAGTTCGAATTGCATACCGTTTTTGCGAACGGTGATGGGCTGTATGATGCCCACTTCGCTGATGCTTTGAGCGAGCTCCACGAGCGCGTCATTATCAAAATTAGAGCGGGGTTGGAAGGGGTTCGTAGTTATGCTGGTTAAAGGAATCATGGCGACAGAACCTACGAGCTTTTCTGCACCGCGATCCGTTACCTTATTGACTTTTGCCGCTTCGTCACCTAAAATGGCGGATAAACCTTTACCCATTGCTCTTTTTGCCATGTTTTAGCTTGCTTTTGCGATTAACTCTTGTGCTAAAGTAAGATAATTCTCTGCGCCTTTACTTCCTGCGTCGTAGGCGATGATGTTCTCTCCATGGCTTGGTGCTTCACTCAGCTTAACGTTTCGGTGAATGACAGTTTCAAAAACTAATCCTTCAAAATGGCTGCGTACCTCATCAGCCACTTGGTTAGAAAGCCTCAATCTACCGTCAAACATGGTGAGTAATAATCCTTCCACGTCTAGATTTTCATTGTGTAATTCTTGCACTTTTTTTATGGTATTCAGTAATTTACCTAGTCCTTCCAATGCATAATATTCACATTGTATAGGCACTAAAACGGCATTAGCAGCAGTAAGCGCATTCAACGTGATTAATCCCAGGGAAGGGGCACAGTCAATGATAATGTAGTCGTACGTATGTCTAATTTCCTCCAAAGCTTTCGCTAAGAAAAACTCTCGTTTGGGTTGGTCAATAATTTCCAATTCCACCGCGACAAGATCCAAATGGGCAGGAATGATTGATACCCCTGGTGTGCTGGTAGCTTGAACCAATTCTTCCGCGTTCTTTGCACCTTCGATCAGTTCGTAAGTCCCTTCGCCAGCTTCCTCAGGCTTTAAACCTAAACCGCTCGTCGCATTCGCTTGAGGATCAGCATCTATCAATAGAACGCGTTTTTCTAGCGCACCTAATGCAGCGCTAAGATTTACAGCGGTTGTGGTTTTACCCACACCGCCTTTTTGATTGGCAATAGCTATTACTCGTGACATATTTGATGCGTTACATTGTACTCCCAAATGTAAGCGAACCGGCTGCGAAATGCTAAAAAAGTAATGAACAGATTGTTCTTAATTTTCTTCCAAAGACGCGTCTAATTGTAAGGCGACCAATTCCGCAAAGTGACCACCGGCTTGCTCAAGTTCCTCAGCTGTGCCGCGCTCAATCACTCGTCCATCTTCAAGACAGATGATTTGGTCACAATGTTTTACTGATGAAATTCTGTGCGCAATAATCAAAGAGGAAACGTCCTGTGTTGCGGCTTTTATATTGGTTAAAATGATCTCTTCAGTTTCAGTATCTACCGCGCTCAAGCAATCATCGAAAACCATAATCTCTGGCTTTTTAATTAATGCCCGCGCTATACTCACTCTTTGTTTTTGCCCACCGGAGAGGGTTACACCACGTTCGCCCACCCGTGTCTCGTAACTTTTAGGGAACTCAATGATGTTATCATGCACACCTGCCGCTTGTGCAGCTTCGATAACGTCCGGTAAGTTGAAGGAATCCATCCCAAAGGCGATGTTGTTTGCTATGGTGTCACTGAATAAAAATGCTTCTTGTGGCACCCAACCTAGATGTGCCTTTAGAGCGGGGAGGCTCCACTCTTTTAAATTCACACCATCAATATAGATGTCCCCAGATGTTGGGTCATACTGTCGTACGATCAATGCTGCTATGGTGCTCTTACCAGCCCCCGTCTTGCCTAAAACCCCAATACTTTGCCCTGATTTGAGTTCGAAGCTGACCTCATTTAGCGCTTGAACGCCGCTATTGGGGTAGGTAAAGGAAACCTTATCAAAAACAATATGACCATTAAATTCGGTGGGGATGAATTGGCCACTTTCAAAATCTGGTGCTTCATTTAAGAACTCATCTAAACGCTCCATTGAAGCGGCGGCACTCTGTACCAAAGATGTCACCCAGCCAATCGACGCTATGGGCCAAGTCAATAAATTCACATAATAAATGAATTCGGTAATATTTCCCGCACTAACTTCTCCCGCCATATATAGTTTACCTCCAACGTAGATAGTGATCAATGTACTGAGTCCAACCATGAAGATCATTAACGGTTGGAATACCGCGTTAACACGGAATAATTGTTCATTAACACTTCGGTATTCGAGCGCTTGCTCTTTGAATTTCGCGAAGAACCATGGTGTTTTGTGGTACGATTTAATGACACGCGTACCGGAGAAGGATTCTTGTGCAAACGTACTGAGGTTAGATAATTGCGTTTGAACAGCGTGCGATCTTTCCTGAATTAGATTTGCCACCTTGTATATTAAATAGGCTAAAAAGGGCAAAGGAATCAGCGTCAAAAGTGTCAATTTAGGACTTACGCTGATCATAATGGAAACGACTAAAATGATCGTAAATCCGGTATTGAGGGTATACATGATCGCCGGTCCTACATACATTCTGACTTTACCTACATCCTCAGAAATGCGGTTCATCAAATCTCCAGTATTGTTTTTCTTAAAGAAACGCTGAGTTAACCGCTGGTAGTGATCAAAAACAACGTTTTTAAGGTCGTATTCAATGTGGCGGGACATCACAATGATGGTTTGACGCATAAAGTACATAAAGATGCCCTGTAAAACAGCAGAAGCAATGATGTATAAACCGTAACGAATCAATTCCCATCGGACCGTATCATCCTCAACTGCTCCGTTCTTATAGTCTTCAATCACGCGTGCTATAGTATCGAAACTGTTGCGAATCATCAACGCAGGAAAAAGCTTAAAAACCACCGATACGATGACAAAGGCACCCCCAGTGATCAATAGCCATTTATGCTTGAGAAAATAGGGATTGAGTTTTTTTAATGCATTCATAGGTGGAAGAGCGTTGGTACCGCTGTATATTTGCCGCAGTTAAAAAGTCCTTTGCATGCGGTTTGTCAAAAATAACACCTCTTTAGTGAATTCGGTTCTCGAAAAGAAACATCCGCATACAATCTTATACCACATATGATAACTAGACGTCACATCAGAATTAAGGTGATGCACCACCTTTATGCCCAATCTACAGATTTAGATATGGGTGCAGCCGTGCTTTTGCGTAACCTAGATAAATCTCTTGACGAAGTTCACGATCTATTTGCTTGGGATATTAGTGCGTTTTTGCGTTTGAATAAAGAAGCAAAGGCTCATTATGAGCGCATTGCACAACGCTCGGCGCCAGACCAGGCCACATTAGACCGCATAGAACGTTTTACAAGTATATCATTTTTCGAAAAATGTGAACAAAGTAGTGCACTTTCAGTACTTATTGAAGGATCCCACGTCAACTGGACAGACTATTCTCACCATTTCCGCAATTTATGGGAGACGATTTATGCATCAGATCGGTTTGAGGAGTTTACATCTCAAACCCCTACGCATGCTGGGGATAAGCGTTTTTTAAAAGAAATGTATCAACAGCACATCGCTGAAAATGAATTTATTCATGACCTCTATGAAGACCAACACGCGCAGTGGAGCGATGATTTGGATGCTGCGCAAATGATGACGGCTAAAGTGCTTTCAAGCTGGAAGGAAGGGGATACATCACTCATCATTCCAAAGCTTTTTAAAGATGAAAGCGATGCGGCATTTGGTCCATTATTAGTTCGTAAATACTTCGAATTCAATGGCGATAGTATTCGTAGAATTGAGGAAAAAAGTAAAAACTGGGAAAGTGATCGAATCGCTAAAATGGATGTTTTAGTCATGAAACTCTGTATAGCTGAGTGGCGCGGGTTCGAGGAAATTCCGGTAAAGGTGAGTCTAAATGAGTATTTAGATTTAGCTAAAGAATACAGTACACCAAAAAGTTCTTCGTTCATCAATGGCGTACTTGATAAAATCGTTGCTAATTTGCGTGAGGAAGGCTTGATGAATAAAGTCGGCCGAGGAACGATTGAACAATAAAATAATTAACATGAAAAAAGTAGTACTTCTAGTATCGGTATTGTTTTTCGCCACCGCGTGTAATGACGCTACCAGTAGAATTGAATCGTCGAATGAGGTTTCCTCTGAAGAGGCAATGATGGAGGCTTTACCCGCCATCGCTTTTGAATCTGACTTTCATGATTTTGGTGAAATTCAAGAAGGTGTGGTTGCAGAGCACACGTTCACTTTTAAGAATGAAGGTGAAGGACCTTTAATCATTTCTAATGCCCAGGGTTCTTGTGGATGTACGGTACCGGATTGGCCGCGTAATCCCATTGCGCCAGGTGAGACAGGGGTAATTAAGGTGAGTTTTAATAGTAAGGGTCGGGCTGGTCGTCAAGACAAACGTGTCACATTGACCACAAATGCGGTCCCACAGACGAAGGTTTTAAATATCACATCAACCGTATTATCTAGCGAAAACAAATGATGAATTTATTTTTACAATCAGCAGCAAGCGGCGGCGTGTTTAGCCTTATGCCATTTATTATGATCCTTGGGGTCATGTATCTCTTCTTTTTTCGTCCACAAATGAAGAAGCAAAAAGAAGAGAAAGTATTTAGAACTGAAGTTAAAAAGGGGAGCCGAATTGTTACCACGAGCGGGGTTCATGGCAAGATCCTTGAGGTAGCAGATAACTACATCATTTTAGAATCTGAAAACAGTAGATTAAAATTGGAAAAAAGTGCCATTAGCAAAGAGCTGAGTGCACAGTATTCCACTGCTGAGAAGTAATTTAGAAACCGGCTAAGGCCGGTTTTTTTTATGCATAAGCTGTTCCGACATATCCGTATTGAAGCATTACTATTCTTAGTGTTTGCCTCCTTGATATGGTTTGTAATGACAGTTTCTGCCACAACACTTGAGCGGCAATACACCATCAACTTCACAGCTGATGCATCTGTAGTGGATGCTTTCTGGATGCAAGATAGCACCATGTCGGCTGTAGTAACGGTTCAATCAACGGGACTTAGTGCGCTATTTATGCGTCAATTTAATGGGGCGGATATACCTTTTTCGGCGAACAACGCTCTTCGAGCAAATTCTAAGGGGCTTTTCATGCTACCTACCGATTTAGGGCGCATTCTTAATGAAAAGTTTGGTGGTGATTATGACTTTAGTTTTTCCTCGCAAGCTGATACGTTCTATTTTTCTACTTCTGCGCTTATTACTAAAAGTGTTCCATTAAGTTTTGAGCCTAAAAGTATTCAGCTTCCAGAAGGGTATAGATGGATTACGCCACCTTCGATTTTTCCAGCAGAAATTCAAATCACAGGACCGGAATGGGCCATTCCTAATGGTCCCATTGTCATTGATCTTCCAGCATCGGAATGGAAAGGTCGAATAAGAGAAACTAGCAGTCTTCCGGAGTTGGGAACTCGACTTACGCAATCTATCAATAAGGTGATAATTGCCGCACACTCAGATTTATGGGTAGAGGATAGGTTTACGGCACAAGTCAAATGGGAAGGTCATACCCATGAGGTGCAAATTTGGATGAGTGGTCCATTTACATTATTGAGACCGGATAAATGGGAGACAAATCTCAATGTCGCACTCCACGCTGTTGATGAAGGTGTAGGCTTAGATGTGGATTCAAAAAGTCCTCACGTTACAATTTTGTCCTACAGCCCAAAGATTTTGCTACATTCACAACAATGAGAAAGATTGTTTGCATAACAGGTGGAATGGGGTCCGGAAAAAGCACCGTTGCTCGCTTGCTTTTTGAGGCGGGTTTTGCTGTTTACAACAGTGATAATCGGGCGAAAGAGCTTATGCTAGAGGAGCCTTTGCGCAGTCAAATCAAACTACTTTTAGGATCATCTGCCTATGCTAAAGATGGAACTTTGAACCGGCAGTTTCTTGCTGATCAAATCTTCACCCACCCTGCAAAAAAGAGTGCATTGGAAGCCATTGTACATCCTGCCGTACTAGCAGATTTTGAATCCTGGTTCGCACGATCAAAGGCGCCTGTAGTATTTAAAGAAAGTGCACTTACCTTAGAGACAGGAGATCGCAGTTGTACTGCCGTCTTGTTAGTTGATTGTCCTGTAGACACGCGATTTAAGCGCGTAAAATTGCGTAATCCAGATTGGTCTAATGAAGAAATCCAAGCTCGGCTTGACCATCAACAAACAGATGCTCAACGTCGCAACAGTGAAGCAATACTTCTAGATAATTCAGGTGCCTTAGAAACGCTGAAAGAATCTTTAGATCAAGCTTTGGCTAAATGCATTTGAACTAATCCGTTAGGATAGGTTTTAGTCGCAATATTTTTCCAATTGGCCATGCTTTTATTCGATCTGAACAATGGAATGCCTTCTCCTAGCGTTGTTGGGATATAGGTGAGTATCATTTCATCGATGAGCCCTGAACGGAGAAGTTTGGCATTCGTTGCTCCTCCGCCAACGATCCATACGGTTTCAAACCTTGAAGTTAAGAGAGTCAATGCAACTTCAGCGGGATCATTGCTTACTACAATACCCTCTGAGACTCCATCAGCCAGCGTTTCTGTACTACTTAATATGACTGAATGTTTATCCGAATATGGGTAAGAACCTTCGAATGATTTGATCTTTTCAAAAGTATTGTGTCCCATGATAACAGCATCTATGCTCTCATAGAATGCATTGTATCCATAGTCTTCATCTGGAAGACGAAACAACGGATGATCTAGAAAATCAATTCCACCGTTGGAATCGGCAATGTAACCATCAAGAGTAACTGCAGTGTAAAGAATAGCTTTTGGCATGGTTGGTGAATTTTAGATATTTTAAACTATAGCAAATCGTTTGCCAAATTTGCCAATGCAGAACGTTCTCCTTTCTCTAAAGTGATATGCGCATACATATCGTGCCCTTTTACCCGATCAATTAAATAACTTAATCCATTGCTTTGCTCGTCTAGATAAGGAGAGTCAATTTGTTTGACATCGCCTGTAAAAATGAATTTTGCGCCGTCGCCTGCCCGGGTAATGATAGTTTTCACCTCATGAGGTGTAAGGTTTTGACTCTCATCAACGATAAAAATGATGTTTGCCAGTGATCTACCGCGTATGTAAGCAAGAGGGGTAATGACAATTTTTTCCTTTTCCACCATCTCATCCAATTGCTTGTATTCCTTATCGCGATCGCTAAACGTGTTTTTAATTAATTTCAGATTGTCCCACAGCGGTTGCATGTAGGGGTTAATTTTTTCTTTGGCATCGCCGGGCAAATAACCAAGATCTTTATTTGACAACGGAACAATAGGGCGCGCGAGATAGACCTGTTTAAAATCTCGGCGTTGTTCCAAAGATGCTGCTAAGGCTATAAGTGTTTTTCCTGTCCCCGCGACACCAGTGAGGCTCACTAATTTGATGTCCGGATTAAGGACCGCATGAATGGCAAAGGCCTGTTCTGCATTTCTAGGCTTTATCCCGTAAACACTGCGTTTCTCAACATGATCTAAGGTCTGATTTGCACTATTGTAAAATGCCAGTCCACTACTATTATCACTTTTTAAAATGTAAAAAGAGTTAGGGAAGGGAATAAAATCAGGGTTCTCTTCCAGTACAATATCAATATCGAGCGACTTCTTTTCGTACAATTTACCTAGGGTTGTGGCGCTAAAATTCTCTACTGTCGCCTTTCCTCGAAATAAAGAGTCTACATCTTTGATCTTGCCCGTGAGGTAATCTTCAGATGCCAAATCAAGCGCTTTTGCTTTGAGTCGAAGGTTGATGTCCTTTGTGACCAGAATGGTTTTTCGCTCTGGAGCCTCCTCTCTGCTATTAAGTGCTGCATTGATGATCCTATGGTCCATCTTTCGACCCAAAATACGCTCAGCATCGACACCCGTTCTGCTGGTATCCATGATTACTTTGATTGAACCGGTTTCATCTCCATTTAATGGAATCCAATTCGTAAAATCCTTACCCTCAGTTATTTTATCAAGCGTTCTAATGAACTCGCGTGCCTCATAATTCTTCGAGTCGTGTCCCTTTTTGAATTCATCCAATTCTTCTAAAACCGATATAGGTAGAACCACATCGTGTTCGTCAAAACAATGAATGGCATTATGGTCATAAAGGATTACGGAAGTATCAAGAACGAAGATCTTACGGGGTTTTTGAGCTTTCTTTTTAGCAGCCATATAGATTTCAGAGATTAGTTCCCTTAATTTACTCTTTACGAGTAGTATAGAGGTGCTTCAAAGATTAACCTTGTGCGAAGTTTTTAACTGCACTTTGTTGATATCCGTAGAATCATTCAGATTGAAAAGAAAAGAGCAGCTTTCCAGCTGCTCTTTTACACACACATCAATTCAAACTTTGCGCTATCGCGCATTCGAATACACTCTAGGTGCAGCAGAGCGAACCTCGTCGCTGGCTTGATCAGCGAATTCATTAAAATTAGCAACGAATTTTTGTGCTAACACTAAGGCGGTCTCGTCGTAATCCTCTTGAGATTCCCAAGTAGATACCGGATTCAACAACCCGGTAGGAACTCCTGGAACGGCATTGGGCATTGCTAAACCAAATACTGGATGTTCTGTATAACTTACCTCATTAAGGTGACCATTCATGGCGGCAGTGATCATCGCTCTCGTGTAGCTTAACTTCATTCGTTTTCCTACACCATAGGAACCACCAGACCAACCGGTATTAATTAACCATACATTGGTTTCTGCTGCTTTCATCTTTTTGGCGAGCATATCTGCGTAGATCGTAGGGTGTAACGGCATGAAAGGAGCTCCAAAACAAGCTGAAAATACTGCTTTAGGTTCTGTAATACCTTCTTCAGTACCGGCCACTTTAGCAGTATATCCGCTAATGAAGTGGTATGCCGCTTGTGCTGGGCTTAGTTTAGAAATAGGAGGGAGCACACCGTACGCATCGGCCGTTAAAAAGAATATATTCTTAGGGTTTGAGGCCACAGAACCGGGTTGGATATTTTCTATGTGGTCTATAGGATAACTCACACGCGTATTTTGAGTGATTGAAGTGTCTGCGAAATTGACACTGCCGTCTGCATTCAGAATCACATTTTCTAGAATAGCATGTGGCTTTATAGCTTGGAAAATATCTGGCTCTTTTTCAGGACTTAGGTCGATGACCTTTGCATAACAGCCACCCTCAAAATTAAAGATGGTATCGTCATTACACCAGCCGTGTTCGTCATCACCAATCAACTTACGCTTAGGATCTGCACTCAATGTAGTCTTTCCTGTACCGGATAAGCCAAAGAAAATAGCTGTATCACCCTCTTTTCCAACATTTGCAGAGCAATGCATACTTAAAACATCTTTTTCAAATGGAAGAATGAAATTCAATGCACTAAATATGCCTTTCTTGATTTCACCGGTATACCCTGTGCCACCAATCAAGATGGTTTTATCTGAAAAATCAAGTATTGCAAAGTTTTCCTGACGTGTTTCATCGATTTTTGGATCTGCTAAGAAACCAGGCGCATTGATAATGGTCCATTCGTGTTTAAAGAGGGCCAATTCTTCTTCAGAGGGACGCAAGAACATGTTATACGCGAACTGATTTGACCACGGATATTCGTTGATTATCCGAACATTCATCCGGTAGCTCGGATGTGCCCCTGCGAAAGCATCCCGTACATAGACATCTTTCTCGTTGAGATAATTGCAGACTTTTTTCTTAAGCTTTTGAAATGCATCTGCGTTGAAGGGTTTATTGATTGGCCCCCACCAAACGGCATTCTCAGTGAGTGCATCTTTAACAATGAAGCGATCTTCTGGAGAGCGCCCAGTGAATTTACCCGTATTCAGCGAAATAGCTCCGTGAGCTGTCCGTACGGCCATGTTTTTTGATAGACTATGCTGCTCTAAGGTATCCGGGTCAAGGTTACTAAAAAGAGTCTTAGGCCCAATGCTCAACGAGCTCAGGTGTTCCTGGTGGTTCATAACAATAAGTGGT
Organism: Cryomorphaceae bacterium; assembly: GCA_024638285.1. Taxonomy (GTDB): domain Bacteria; phylum Bacteroidota; class Bacteroidia; order Flavobacteriales; family Schleiferiaceae; genus UBA10364. Next base: position 7,331 of record JAHEKP010000032.1, on the reverse strand, counting down.
TGGTTCTATAATAGGTCGTACAAAAGTAGGAATGCTATTGAATTGAGCCCCCGGAATTGTCAAAAATTATCTGCGGTTGTCCACAATTTACCTTTAAAACACATATGTCAATTGCGATTTGCAAACGCAACACCGACCCAACCCACAACGAAAGCTAGACCACCAATAGGCGTGATGGGGCCAAGAAAATTCAAATTGAGTCCCAAAAGATCATCTGTTGAAAGTAGATAAATACTGAAGCTAAAAAGTACAATACCAATGCACCAGCTGTATCGAGCCCAGTTTGGAACGCTACTTTTTAATGAAGCCAGAAGGGCGACCGAATGTATTAATTGATAAAGAATCCCCGTTTTAAAGGAATTTAAGGCGGATGCTTCCATGTAAGGAGCGAGGCTATGGGCACCTAAAGCACCTAATATGACTGCACTGGCTCCAAAAAATGCTACGAGATACTTCATTAGGTAAAAATACACGCTCTCATCAAACTTCGTAGTGTTATTATTATAACTATATCATAACTATTGTTAATTTTAAAACAACTTCAAATTAAGCAAATGACAAAGCAAATCATTCTTATCGGTGCTGGATTAAGCACACAGAGTCTAGTTCCGTATCTGAAATCTAAACTCTATGAGTACGATTGGAATTTATGCGTGTTAGATAGAGATCTGGCAACAGCAGAACGTCGATTAGGTGAGGTGAATGAGCGTTGTACTGCAGGTGGTTTGGATATTACGGATGGTGTGGCTCTAGATAATGCTTTAAAAGGAGCTCATTTGGTAATTTCGATGGTCCCTGCTCACATGCATTTGAGTATAGCGAAGGCATGTATAGCGCACAAAGCACATCTAGTCACCGCTAGCTATCTGACTCCTGAGATGCGAGCATTAGACCATGAAGCACGTGAGAATGGTTTAGTATTCTTGAACGAATGCGGGCTTGATCCTGGAATAGATCATATGAGTGCTGCACGCTTACTTGACGGTATAAGAGAGGATGGCGGCGAAATTGTTTTATTTGAAAGTTTTACGGGAGGATTATTGAGTCCTGCTTCAGAAGGCGATAACCCTTGGCGCTATAAATTTACTTGGAACCCGAGGAATGTTGTACTTGCAGGTCAAGGTGGGGCAGTAAAATTCATTCAGGAAGGGAAATATAAATACATTCCCCCGCATATGGTTTTTCGTCGTACTGAATTTATGAACGTTGAAGGATATGGAAGATTTGAAGGTTTGGCAAACAGAGATAGCTTGAAATACCGTAAAGCATATGGTTTAGAAAATGTCGCCACATTGTATCGAGGAACACTTCGTCGTCCCGGATTTGCTAGGGCTTGGGATAGCTTTGTAAAACTTGGTATGACGGACGATTCCTATACCATCGAAAATACCGATACACTGTCTTTTAGAGAGTTTACGAACCTTTTCTTGGCATATAATCCACATGATTCAGTAGAATTAAAACTTAAGTATTACTTGGGTATCCCACAAGATTCGGACATTTTTACCAAACTTCAGTGGGCAGGATTATTTTCAGATCAAAATTTCCCGTTTGCCTCAGGAACACCAGCTCAATGTTTAGAATTTATCTTAAAACAAGTTTGGACATTAAGTGAAGAGGATCGGGACCTGATTGTGATGTATCATAAAATTGGCTGGAAAAAAGACGACACATTAGGCATGATTGAAAGCTCTATGGGCGTGGAGGGAAAGCATTCCAGTCAAACGGCTATGGCATCTACCGTCGGTTTACCCCTAGGTATAGCAACAAAGTTAATTCTAATCGGAGAAAATCTGGATACCGGCGTTCAAATGCCCATTACGGCACAGTGGTATAATCCTATTTTAGATGAGTTGGCCAAAGATTTTGGCGTGATTTTTCACGAGAAAGAGCTTCCTTACAAGGGATACTAAAGACTATTGTAAAATGGACTTAAAATCTCGTGAGTTTCGGAGGTGTAAGACTGGTCCTTTGTGTAAATAACAATGGTTCTGTGTTGTGCATCTCCAGTATTATTTTTACTTAAACCGAAAATGCATCTGTTGGCATCGCGATTTTCTTTAGGCTTAATATGGATGACTTCGTTTAAGAATAAGCCTTCGTCTAAAGCCGCATCAAGGAATCGATCTTTCTTATCACAAGGCAGTATTGCCCAAAAACTACCTTGAGCTTTTAAAAGTCCGGAAACACTCATAACCAAACTTTTAAAATCTAATGTAAGTGCATGGCGTGCAGCTGCAACACCGTGATCACTTTTTGTAGGTCCATCTTCGAAATAAGGCGGATTCGAAACAATGATATCGTAATAGGTATTCATTTGAAATTCCTGAACCGGCTGATGATAACACACCATCCTTGCGTGAAAGGGACTGTTTCTAAAATTGTCCATAGCCTGTTTTGCACTGGGGCCATGTATTTCAATTCCGTCCACAAAGGCATTTGGGAACCGTTGAGCCAGCTGCATCGCAATAACGCCGCTTCCAGTTCCTATATCTAAAGCACTTTGTACATCTTCCTTTGCCACATTCGAAGCCGCCAAGGCCCCTAATAAACAGCCATCTGTGTTTACACGCATAGCACACTGGTCGTGCGCTACCTCAAACTCCTTCATCTTAAAAGGCTTGGTATAATTCATATGCCTTCGTTAAACGTGAAAATCTTAGGTCGCAAGGTGATGAAATAGATAACATTCACCAAAGCAAAAATGAAGTAAAAGAAATTGGCCTCAATGAGGGTGTAAGAGAGTAGAAAAATTGTTGCAAACTGAACCATAATCCACTGCCAAACATGCATCTTGGTCAAGGTCCGGAGTTTATCATCCAATTCTTCTTCGGTACTGATGTGCTGCATGCCCCTCGTCCATATCCATTTTCCGTAGAATGCATTTAAACCTGCAGCGACGGGCACTGCTGTATTTGTCATACGTGAAAGGTCGTAAGAAATAACCGCCGTTTCTTGAGCAACATAGAGCACTACGGAAATCACCACTAGTTGCAGAAGCAATAGAGACGAGTAGATCAAATGCAATGATCTAGGATCGTAAGGAAGTGGCTTTTTCATCTTGATTTAAAGGTCTAATAAACCTTCGGGTAAATCAAAATAAATAGATTTTTTCTTGTGATCGATTCGTTGAATAAACGGTTCTACTACTGGTATTAAATGAACCTTGTCGCCTGATTCAATGAGAAAAAGGTTCTGTGCCGATTGTTCAATAATTTCAATGACTATGCCAATACTCTGATCTTGACTGAATGCGGCATAGCCTGCTACAGCTTTGTCATAAAAGCTAGTATCTTCTTCCGGTTCAGGCAGCATACTTATGGGAAGATAAGCCGGCGCATCCACTAATTTTTTAGCTTCATCAGGTCCGATATCTTCGAAGGTAAGCACGAGCTTCTTACCATTTAAACCGCCTCTTACAGAAACAAAAAAAGGAACCAGTTCTTGGTTAATTTCCAAGAGAACTGATTCCAATTCTTTAAAGTATTGTGGGGTAGAAGAGTCGATGTGGAGAACCACTGCTCCTTTGTACCCGTGGAGTTTTGTGATTTTACCTAGTGAAAAACACTGCTCCTTTTGCACAATTACTCTGCGCTTTCTTCAGCTGTAGCTTCTTCAGTAGCTTCGGCAGTAGGAGCTTCTTCTTCTGCTGCTGCTTCTTCTTCAGCAGGAGCTTCTTCTACAACAGGAGCGTTAGCTGCTTCAATAGCTGCTTTACGTGCATTGTTTACTTCAGCTTCTGCAGCTAAACGGGCAGATTTACTCGCCTTTGCAGCATCGTTTAATGACTGAACTTTTCCTTCAATCTTGTTTTCTTTTTCAGAAACCCAAGCTTCGAATTTAGCCTCTGCTTGTTCCTCAGTCAAAGCACCCTTGCGAACACCTTCCAACAAGTGTTTTTTCATCATTACACCACGGTAAGACAAAATAGCACGTGCAGTATCAGTTGGCTGAGCACCTTTCATGACCCAAGATAAAGTAGAGTCGAAGTTCAAATCGATTGTTGCGGGATTGGTGTTCGGGTTGTAAGTACCCAATTTTTCGATGAAACGACCATCGCGCTTAGAGCGAGCATCTGCTACAACGATTGAATAAACTGGACGACCTTTACGACCACCTCTTTGCAAACGAATCTTAGTTGACATAATTAATTGTTTTAAAAGGGTCCGAAACCCCGTTAACTAATAAATAATAAAGGTGCAAAAGTAATGAATTAATTCATACGTTGCGTTACTGCCTACTTATCTTTCAATATGTATGATTTTCGAACCTTCCGTTTCCATATTAAAGTTAAACGGCTCAGCATCAATTTCTTTCATTGCTTGATCCAAAGAAGTGTGCGCAGCAGTAGGAGCATAGAAAAGCATGAAGCCGCCACCGCCTGCACCTAGTAACTTACCACCCAGTGCACCTGCAGAACGACCTGCGGCGTAAGCTTCGGTTATACGTGGATTGGTAATGCCCGATGCTAATTGTTGCTTTAAAAGCCAATTTTCATGCAATAACGTACCAAAATCGCTCAAGTTTCCTGCTTCTAATGCATCTCTTAATTTATAAACCAAACTCACCATGGTTGTTAAGGCCTGAAATTTAGACTCCTGTGAGGTGTTTTTCTTCTGTTCTGCTAAAATTGTGCTTGCCGAGCGTTGATTCCCGAGGTAATACAGTTTTAAATTGGTGTTGAGCTTTTCTCTAGTTTCTTCAGAAATACTAACCGGATGTACAACCACTGAGCCATCCGGATTAAACTCAATAACATTCAGCCCTCCAAAGGCCGCAGCATATTGATCCTGCTTGCCGATGGGTTCCTTAAGTAAATCAATTTCTACACGACACGCTCCAGCCCCCAACTCCTTTTTCTCATGCGACCTTCCCGTGTAGGCGCTAAGATTATGGAGTAGGCCCACAGTAAAACTCGAACTACTGCCCATTCCTGTGCCTCCTGGAATATCGGCAATAGAGCTCACTTCAATTCCATTAAGGTTAAAGTCCTGCAGTACAGTGCGTAATATAGGATGCTGTAAGTCTTTAACATGATCTACAGTTTCTGTTTGTGCGTATTTACATCGGATTTTATCCTTCTCAAAAAAGGCATGAGTACTGATATACATGTATTTATCAATGCTCGTACTTAATACGGCACCGCGTTGCTTTTCGAAATATGCGGGAAGGTCGCTTCCACCGCCAACGAATGAAATTCTAAAAGGGGTCTTGGTAATAATCATGCGCCTAAAGTAGCTAATGTTGATAAAGTAGAGTTATCAATAATGAGTAATAATGATATAAATTGAACGTAGATTTAGAACACTAACGACAAAACCAATTTAATCCTATGATCTATCACTAATCCTTTAATCGCTTTTAAAACGCTGCTAAAGATCACTTTAAACAGGGAAAGCGACCGTTTATGCAAGTGATCTAAATACAATCCAAACTAAAAATTAACGACGCCATGTATGAGTCAAGAAGTATCATTCAGAGCAAATATTCATTCGAAGTACAACAACTCGCCTATAGAGCACTCAAGCGCTTAGATGAGTATCACAGACCTTACTTGCATCGAGCAATGCAAAGATGTAACTATCATTTATCCGAAACTATAGTTAATTATCAAGATTCGTTTTCGTTGCAAAAGCAAATTTCGATGTACAAAAACTTCCTACTAAGAGTTGCTGAATTATGGAGTTTACTAGGTCAGTGGCCAGATGAAATCTACTTTCCTGGTTTACAGGATATGATCGAAGGGGTGAAACAGTTGTACTTTGATTTACTGAAAGAAATCGCTCGTAAGGAATCACATCTACTTCAAATTAACGATAATCAAAAACCACATTAATTATGGATACGAAAGTAAGTCAGCCTATTTATCAAGAGGCATTGGCCATTAACAGAAACATTCAGTCTTTAACGAAGGGCTACCACAGCAATGGCACCTTTAACCTAGCTTTTAAGATTAAAGACGATATCATTAACGTGTGTAACCTCCTAGATATGGGGGTAAGTGCAAGATTCGAACACACATTCGAAGAGTATTATACGAAGGCATTAAAAGAGTCTGAAATACTCTTAGAACATATACGAATTGCTAATAGCGTGCACATGATAAGAGGTGGATTCCCGGAAGAACTCATTTCGAGAATTGAGTTGTTAAAAATGAAAGTAGTTTTAATGTTGGAGTTGTTTCGCAGCGAAGTGCCATTGGATTATCTTAACCTCTCTAATTGGGCCAGACAAAAATTAATCCATACCTAAGTATTTTGAATGATCACGAAATAGCATCGCTCGTTTGGTGGGCGGAAGAAAGAGTCCGGGGTTTTATGACAGGTTTGCATAAAAGCCCGGACTTTGGTTATAGCGTGGAATTTGCGCAGCATAGATCTTACGTACCCGGAGATCCGCCAAAACATATAGATTGGTCTGTTTTAGCGAAAACAGATAAATATTTACTAAAGCAATATGAAGCTGAGTCTAATTTGCGGACGTATTTTTTTCTGGACTCCAGTGCTAGCATGCATTTGCCACTTGATGACTCCAAATGGACTAAGGTTGTTCGTTTACTTACTTTGACAGGGACGTTACTTCAAAAACAACGCGATGCTATGGGGCTTTTGGAAGTAAACGACGCAGGGAGTCATTTTTTTGAAGCAAAAGCCACTCGCGAATGGATAAAATTGATGTTGAGTCATCTGGTTTCAACAGAAGGAGCGGATATCAAAAATGCGAATATTCCAACTGAAATAGAGGCCATGTTAGTTAAAATCCCTCGTCGGAGTCAAGTCATTTTATTTCTAGACCTCTTCCATGAAGATGTTGAATCTATTATTAATGCAGCGGCTGTATTAGGTTACGAAGGACATTCTGTTCGATGCGCCTTTATTTCTCATAATAGTCTAGAACAAAACGCTGAGCGATTCGCAGGTCAACAAGTTATAGATAGCGAAACCGGAGCAAAAGCTTACCTGGATCAAAATGATGCGAATGCCTATGTGACTTTCGTATCGAAACAAATGGAACGTGTACTTGCACTATGTCGTAACGTAAATTTGAATTGTAAAGTGCTAGATGCAAGCCGCGACCCTATGTATTTATTACGTGAATTATTGGCATAAAAAAAGGCCCAACGATATGCTGAGCCTTTTGCGTAAAATAGGACGATAATTATTTATTATCCTTGGTAGTCGTGCTGTTTTTGTGAGCAGAATCTACTTTTTTCTGATCTGCCGGAGTTAAAGATTGTACTGCTTTAGCTTTATCCTCTTTTTGGTCTTTTTTAAAACGCTTATCAAAAAAGGCCATGCTAACTCCGGTACTAATATTGATTGAGCTTGTAG
>JAHEKP010000001.1:73433-107164 GCA_024638285.1 Cryomorphaceae bacterium | reverse complement strand
TCAGGAGCATGGGGATCCACATGCCTTCCTTCGCAGATAATTGGACACTAAAAACTAAGATTGTGATTAGGGTAACGATTTTCTTCATCTCTTCTATGTAATTTGCGGAGTGTAAACTTAAACAATAGCAATGAAGAAAGTAATGCTTAGTGTTGCAGCTGCGGCAATTTTGGCCTCCTGTGCACCTGAAACTGGATTTGATCTCACTATAGATGCACAATCTGCTGGAGATAGCCCTGTCAAATTAAGTCTTGAAAATCAAGAAGTACTGTACGAAGGAACCTTAAGCGCAGGTAAATTGACCGTTCATATCGACGATTTCCCACACCAATACGCCATGGTTGAAATTGCAGAGCTCGGTATGCCAGCAGTATATTACCACGACGGTGCAGACGTATCCATTACGACGGATTCGCTTAAGGGATTTATAATTGAAGCTGGAGTATTCAATGATTCTGCTGAAGCACTCCGCAGGAAGGGGGAATTTTTCGATGCAACGATGATGACCCTAGAAGATAAGTTCAGAAATGCGATGCAGCTTAATGATACGCTTGCCACGGAACAGATTCGCGAGGAAGCAATGACGATTATTGACAGTCAGTCAAAAATGACTCTAGAGTTCGCGAAGAAAAACGATATACTAGGAGCAGCTATTGTATTAAGTGGAAATACAAGCAGTTACGACTTAAGTGATTTCATTGAAGTTCGTGATCAAATCAGCGCTGAATACCATGATTCACCGGATTTTATTAAACTATCTGAAAAAATTGCTGCATTAGAAAAATCTGCGGTTGGTGCAACATTCACAGATTTCAGCCAGGCAACTCCAGAGGGTGAAATGCTCAGTCTTCTAAGCGTTGAAGGAGAACTTGTTCTTGTGGATTTTTGGGCATCTTGGTGCAAGCCTTGTCGTGCTGCGAACCCAGCACTAGTAGGCCTGTATGACGCATACAAAGAACGCGGATTCAACATCATTGGAGTGAGTCTAGATCGAGATAAAGAAGCCTGGATTAAAGGAATCGCTGAAGACGGGCTACAATGGCCACAAGTAAGTGATTTACAATTCTGGCAGAATGAAATTTCAACGTTTTATGGCATCCAATTTATTCCACAAAATCTACTCATTGACGGAAATGGCGTGATCGTTGGCAAGAACATGGAACCTGAGGCGCTAGCGCAATATTTAGAGGCAAACCTCTAAGACAAACCCTGACGTCTTCGAAGCATCCATTCAGAGAAGGCAAAACACAAAAATGCTCCCCAATACCACCATGCTGTGTGTTGGGGAGTTTTTTTTATTCGCACCATCGATTTCCCTTGCAGCTCCCAATCATCGAGTGCCGTCTTTAATGTTTTTATATCCGTTGCTCGCCACCATTCGTCTTTTGAGTTGCGATCCCATAGCATTGTATTAAAGGGCCTGTACTGCTCAATAGATGAAGGTACTACGGTAAGTTCCCTACGCCAAGTATACGCATCCCCAGATGCCATCGCTTGTAGCTCTAATCCATAGGTTCCTGCGGTCGAAAAGGCGGCCGAAAAAACATAACCATTACCTTCAATGGGTTCCGCTTGGGGAACGTCAATAAGCTGTCCATCTCTAGTAATTTTCATTTCTACAGCTGCAGGCTGCGCCTGTGAGCGATTGTTCACTATGCTTACTACCCATTCCGCATCCTGACTTTGGTACAGCCGCGTTGGACCTGAAACGCGAAGTTCATCGGGTCTTGAATCACGTAATAAGCCTTTAATTAGAGTGCGAAAAACTACTCTTGTTTCAGAATAAGCTAAGCCACTTTGGAACCAGTTTATACCACGTCCATTCCAATTTTCCCCCAATGGCACTACGTTGACCAACTTCTTGTCCCTCTTAGTGATGGCATAGGATTCGGGAGCACCTAGGGCAACCAATGCTTCTGGTGTTTGTAGTTGGGTAGCTACGCCTTGAGGAGGATCATTACTTGAATCTAGCCAAAGAATGGGTTTATCTAGACGAGCATCCAGTTGTTTAAACACTGTATCTCCGCCACCAATAGCAACGGTCGGTAGCTGTTTTAATTGGCTTTTAGCCTCTTCCCAAGAGAGTAAATGGTAGGTAAAACCTAACTCCTTAGCTAGTCGGGTCACCATTCCAACATGCGGATGGGGATAAGGGTAAATGATTTGTAATGCATTAAAATAGGGCACTACTTCAACGACCTGTTCGATGGCATCTACTTCTCCATTTTTCTCTGCCTCAATGTACATTGTAAAGATCCCGGGGAGATCCGGCGCCGTGAAAGTTGCAGCACCTTCGCGTCTTGTTACGCCATTGAATGCAACTCTAAAAGATGTGGGCTCAGAGGAGCATCTCACGCGGTACTTGAATTGGGCTCCTATTTCTACCCTTTCTGGAACAATAATATTCTTGATCAGTGGCGGACTTAAAATACCATTCGCCTCTAGTAGAACCGAAGCTACTGGCCCCTTACCTACCTGAGCGTCTATATGACCATCGCCAACATATACCCAAGGGAGTTCATCGTTTACTTCTTGCTTGGAATTGAAATCAGAAATCACCCATTTAACGGGAGCCTTTTTTTCGAAATCCTGTAGTACCTCTAAAATCCCGTTTAAAGGAGATTTTAAAGACGACGAGGAATCTATTCTCAGTGCAATAAGTTGCGGTTGTTCAATAACAACCTGCTCTTCACGTTCTGGTGCAAACAGTGCAAAGAATAGCATTCCAATCCATGTAAAACGAAGAAAGGCCAACGCCCAATAGGGCGTCGACCTCCATTTATAAAAATACGTATACCACGCAACAGCAACACCCAAAAATAGGGCCAGTATTGCAGCAGTAAAAAGTGTCATTAGGTAAGCATACCTCCACAGACGTTCATCACTTGACCCGTAATGTAACCACTCATATCAGATGCTAGGAAAAGACAAGCATTGGCAACATCTTCTGCGGATCCACCGCGCTTCAAAGGAATACCGTCTCGCCATTGCTGAACCGTTTTTTCATCTAAAACGGCGGTCATTTCTGTTTCGATAAAGCCTGGAGCTATTGCATTACAACGAATATTGCGTGAGCCTAATTCTAGGGCAACAGACTTGGTAAAACCTATAATGCCTGCCTTAGATGCAGCGTAATTGGCTTGACCAGCATTACCCTTTACTCCTACTACAGAGCTAATATTCACAATAGAACCTGAGCGCTGCTTCAAAAACGTACGTTGTACCGCTTTGGTCATATTAAAGACAGAATTTAGATTTACTTCGATGACTCGATTAAAATCTTCTTCCGTCATCCGCATTAAAAGCGTATCCTTAGTAATTCCAGCGTTATTCACTACGACATGAACGCCACCGAAATCTTCGACAACTTGAGCCACCAGTGCTTCCGCATCTTCCATTTTTGAAGCATCGGAACGGTAACCTTTCACTTGCGTACCGTACTGCTGTAGTTCTTGTTCTAACGCTTGTCCTTTTTCGACTGAACTTAAAAACGTGAAGGCAACATTTGCACCTTGCTTTGCAAAGGTCTCTGCGATTCCCTTACCAATTCCCTTTGACGCACCAGTAATAATGGCGGTCTTTCCAGAAAGTAAACCCATAATTATTCTTTAATAGCGGTTTTATTCGGCAGCAAACCTACGGCAATTCCTTCTTTGTACGCAACAATGAAGGCTTTTTCGAAGCCAATGTTTACTACTTTATCTAAATACAATTGCGCTTCGGGAAGACTGGCGAAACGACCTAAAAGAATGCGTTGAACGCCATTATCTTCTTGCACTTTCAACCCATCTATTCCTAAACTTAAAACACTGTAATCTAAATCCTTATAAGCACCTACTTGAATAGAATATTCAATACCGAATGACGGTTGTAACGTGGTGTCCTTTAAGGAACCTTTTTTCCACATTTCAACCCGTATAGCACTCAACTCTTCTGCTGAAGGCGTATTAAATTTCCAAACCAAAACCAATGCTGCAATCAACAGGATAATTATTAAAAAAGGCCAACGCGCGCTCTTCTCAGCGGTATCAAGCTCTTCAAGCTGCAAGCGTAAACTTTTGTTTTCTGCTTCTAGCTTCGAAATGCGTTCTTTAGTTTTTGGTGATAGAAATTCCATATAAAGGCGAAGGTCGTAAAAATTAAAATGCGTTAGAGCGGTGCAACCAAGATTCCTATCAACGTACCAATCATAAAAAGAATGGTTTGAATGATAAATCCTAGGTTATTTAAAATGACCAATGCCCAGTGCATCTCCCCAAAGCGTTTCCACGTTAATGGGGGTTTGCTAACGGGTTCCTTCATGCCCTCTTCATGCGCCTTTTGTTGCTCACTTTTGATCGCATAAGGTGCATTACAGCTTGAACATACATGACTGTACGTATCCTGAAGTACGTCTACAGCATACCAAGCAGCACAAGAAGGACATTTCACCTGTTTCATTTAAACAAAGGTAGCGGTTCGCGGGAACAAAAAAGCCGCTTCCAAAGGAAGCGGCTTTACAACTTTATGAAGAATTTTATTTTCCCAATAATTTCGCCATTGCTGTACCTAGGTCAGCTGGTGAATCAACGACGGTAATTCCACATTCACGTAAAATTGCCTTTTTTGCCGCCGCAGTATCTTCTGCACCACCAACAATTGCTCCTGCGTGACCCATTGTACGTCCTGCTGGTGCAGTTTCACCTGCGATAAACGCCACAACAGGCTTCGTACCGTGTTCTTTAATCCAAAGTCCCGCTTCAGCTTCAAGTTGCCCACCAATCTCACCGATCATTATGATTCCTTCGGTCTCATCATCGTGCATTAATAGCGCTACAGCATCTTTTGTGGTTGTCCCAATGATTGGATCTCCACCAATACCAATGGCAGTCGTTTGTCCTAAACCAGCTTTTGTACACTGATCTACTGCTTCATAAGTCAAAGTACCTGACTTACTTACAATACCCACAGTACCTTTTTGAAAGATGAAACCAGGCATAATACCAACCTTAGCCTCTCCTGCAGTCATAACACCAGGACAGTTCGGGCCAATTAGTGTACAATCCTTATCGCTCAAATACTCTTTCACTTTTACCATATCAGCAACTGGAATGCCTTCAGTAATACAAATGATTACTTTGATTCCTGCTTCAGCAGCTTCCATTATTCCGTCCGCAGCAAATGCTGGGGGAATAAAAATGATGGATGTATCTGCAGCCGCTTTTTCTACAGCTTCAGCAACAGTATTAAAGACCGGACGGTCAAGGTGCGTCATCCCTCCTTTACCCGGAGTAACTCCACCGACAACGTTCGTGCCGTATTCAATCATTTGAGTGGCATGGAATGTTCCTTCCTTACCCGTAAATCCTTGGACTATAATGTTTGAGTCTTTGTTGACTAATACGCTCATGTAGATGGTTTTTCTGTGAGTTTGCCACAAATGTACTACCCAAGCTTCAATGGATTTCCCTTCTTTTCAAATTTCTTTGCTCATTACTTATCGCCGTATCTTTACCGCATGCTTAGAGACGATATCATCTGTGCTCTTTCAACGCCGCAAGGTGTGGGAGCTTTAGCCATTATTAGAGTCAGTGGGGCCAATTCAAAGACTCTCCTCTCCTCTTACTTCCATTCCAAGCGCGCAGAAAAGTCGGGTTTTCGTTCGCACGTTGCTTACTTTGGTGACTACAGTGTCGATGGGGAACACATCGATGAAGTCCTCATTACTTATTTTGAAGACGGTAAAAGTTTTACTGGCGAAGAGAGTTTCGAAATTAGCAGTCATGGATCGCCTTACATTATAGGTCGAATCATGGAAAGTCTGCTGGTTGCGGGTGCGCGACTTGCGGATCCTGGAGAATATACCATGCGAGCCTTTATGAATGGCAAGATGGATTTAGCGCAAGCAGAGGCCGTTGCGGATTTGATCCATGCGGAGAATAAAACCATGCATGATGTGGCCTTGCGCCAATTAAAAGGTGGACTCTCCAATGAGATTACGCTCTTTCGTGAGGATTTAGTGCATTTCGCTTCGATGATTGAATTGGAATTGGACTTCAGCGAGGAAGATGTAGAATTCGCATCGCGAGACCAATTACTTAAAATGCTCCGCGATCTTCTAAAAAAGGTAAGCATCCTAATCGATAGTTTTAAATATGGAAATGCTATTAAAAAAGGGATAGCTACAGCCATATTAGGCGCTCCAAATGCCGGGAAATCAACTTTACTGAATGCACTTCTTGGTGAAGACAGAGCAATAGTGAGTGCCATTGCAGGAACTACAAGAGATACCGTCGAGGACACATTTAACTACGGTGGGCTGACTTACCGCCTCATTGATACTGCAGGAATACGAGAAACGGAAGATTATGTGGAGCAAATAGGTATTCAAAAAGCATTTGAACAAGCGGAAAAAGCAGATGTCATCTTTTACCTTATCGACGCAACCGCAGCTGAGGACGACCTAGAGCTACGACTCGCACAACTTAAGACCAGCGCACCGCAGGCACATTTGTTCGTTTGTATCAATAAATCGGATCAAGCGCCTACAGTCCCTATCAAAGCACGATTGAATCAGATTGAATGCGAAGTTTTTGAGATTGCTGCAAAAAATAAAACAGGACTCACAGCACTTTTAGCCGCATTGAAAACCGCTACCGCTTGGTCTGCCAATTCATCTTCGCAGACCATTGTAACCAATGCTCGACATGCCGATGCACTGCGCCGGACCGCTCAAGCACTGAAAAAAAGTATAGAAGCCGTAGAATTGAGTATTCCTGGCGATTTGCTCGCCCAAGATCTAAGACTTGCGCTCGACGGGCTTGGTGAGATTACAGGAACCATTTCTACCGACGACTTGTTGGCCAATATATTCAGCAAGTTCTGTATCGGTAAATAACCATTTTTCGCATTAAATGAAAAAAGACATTGAAATTCCAATAGTTGAAAACGTTTACGTCGCAGCAGTAATGATGACAGATGAGGATGAACAGCAATGGTGGATTCATTTAATCAATGATGGTACTCAGCCACTTGAAAACGTCATGATTCAAAGTCGCGGCTACAGTGATTTAGAGACGAAGTCCGGTCAAAAAACTGCAACCTTAAGAAAAGTTATAAAAGTCTTACCAGCGAAATCAGCCGCTAAGTTAGAACCCATTATGCCAGAGGTATTCCACCTGTTTAACGAATATTGGGTGACTTTTTTCGAAGACAATACCCTAAAAGATCGCAAATTCATCTTTGGTCCGCACACTATAGAAGCGGCAATCAAAGAGGATTTACCCGTTCTGAAGGATAAAGGTATACTGGTACGCTAGCTTAGTTACCCAGTGTAATCCCGTCCTTTTCGCACCCGATGCCATACCACCCAAGCTAGTGTTGCGTTCAGCAAGTAGAACGCGTATTTAGCTACGTACGCGATATTGCCAAAAAGAACATTTTGGTAAAGCTTTAATACGTTGTATACCTGCCAACTCGCCCACGAATCTGCATACATTCTTGGCGTATTAAGAATACCGGAATAGGTAATTCCGGTTATAATTGCAGTAATGGTAAATTTTGCTGTATTATCACCCAAGGGAGCGCTTAGAAAGTCAGTAAAACCGATGTAATTCAAGGCGATTCCGAGGACAAAAGCAATAGCAATGTTGATGAAGTAAATGGCATCAATCTTTCTGGGTATGCGGTCGCTTCTTCGCTTCCAATAAAGGTAGGACACACCGGCACCTAAAAATGAAATAGGATAGGTTAAAAATGCTGCTTCATTGCCTAAATAGTAATCTACAAAAGCAGAATTAACAGCCGTAAGCAAGCCGATTAGGTTGCCGATATTGTTCCTTTTGGTCACTAAACGGGTGACCATCATAGAACCAGCGGCGCCAAAGGTTGAGAATATCCCAATAGGTAGGTCTTGACGTACGGTTTTATGAAAACCTAAGGCAAAAGAGATGACGAGTACTAAGAGAACACCAAAGGCATCCAACCATTTACTTTCTGTAATCTCTTGCAATTTTCTACCTCGTTCCACGATTCGCAATTGAATTTTAAATATATATGGAAAGCCGTGACCTGGCCGTATTATTCAATCGAAAGTAGAGAACTCAAACCTAATTCTGTATTCCTTACAATATATACTCCAGAAACGATGTATTCAGGAAGCTGGACGCTACCTTCTTCAACGGGCAAGGTTGCTATTAAACGTCCGTTAAAGTTGTACAAGTCAATCTTGCTTAGGGAAACAGCGTTGGTTATGTAAAAAATGTCCGACGCGGGATTGGGATAAATGTTCAATGGCGTGCTGTATTCTTCTAGTCCAATATTCGCTACGGTAATACAATCGCTCCACTGCGTGCAATTTCCTTGGGTTACTTTGACGGCATAATCACCGTTTGCAGAGACTACATAAGTTGCAGAAGTTGCACCCGGAATAAGCGAACTGTCACTGCAATTCACCCATTGGTAAGTCGCATTAGTCGCGAATGCTGATAAGACGATTCCATTTGCGGAAGTTCGAGTATCCACGGTATCTACAGTCAAATCATAGGTAACAACAGAATCACACCCAGCTACTGCACCAGTGCCTTGTGTAAAGGTCCAACTGTACGTGCCTGTAGTGTCCCAATAGCCGCTGCCATCTGGAATGGGAAAACCGGAACAAACCGTAGTTACAACGGTATCAAATACAGTTTGACTCAAGTTTTGTCCGTATGTCCAATTACTGCTAGAACCGCTCAAACTAAAATTTTGTAGCGTTCCATTATTACTACCTGATTGATCCGTGAGTGTGGTAGAATTCGAATTACTACCATCGGCCACTCCACTATTCATCGTGTAATACAAGACCAAATTATTCGAAGGTGCGCAAATTTCACCATTCATGTGCGCAAGCACATCTGAATCTGTCAATGCTATGTTCCAAAGACGAAACTCATCAATATCTCCTCCAAAGGGACTTGCACCATCAACTCTTCTGCCTATGACTACGTTCCCTGCAGAAGTCGATGGCGTAGCAGTAAAATTGCCAGTACCACAGACTATACCGTCTACATAAAGCGTTACTTTTTTATTGGTAGTAGGATCATACACAGCTGCTACATGATGCCAAAGTGAATCATTCACTGCTACTGTACCGCTAACACCGGATCCACCTATTTCTACACGTACAGAATTCGCCCATAAGAGGTTAAAAGTAAATCGTTTACCATTGACAAAGGAACCCATATCAGCGATCACTTGTTGAATACCTCCGCCTGCACCAGGTACACAATTTTCATTTGTACGTACCCATGCTTCAAAACTGCGAGCCCCGTTGCCTTGTATTGATCCTTTTGTAGTGGTAACATAATCATCAACCCCGTCAAAATGCAAAGCGTTGTTCGATTGAGCGAAACAAGCTGCGTAAAATAGTGTCGCGATAAAAAGGTTAAATTGTTTCATATCTCAGATTTATTGTACGAACCAAATTAGGACATTTGCAGCTATGAATAACCTACTTTTTTTAACAGTCGACTTTGTTAAGCAGCAATTAATGAATGCCGAAGGAGGACACGATTGGTTCCACATTGAGCGGGTTTGGAAGAATGCGGAGGCCATTGCTCGAGGAGAGGATTGCGAACAAGAAATTGTGGCCTTAGCTGCATTGTTGCACGATATCGCAGATTCTAAGTTTCATGGTGGTGATGAGACCGTTGGCCCCACTCTAGCGCGCAACTGGCTCACTTCAAATGGTTACCCAGAAGAAAAAATAGAGCACATCGTCGCCATTATAGAAAACATCAGCTTTAAAGGAGGTAAGGAGCTGAGAACGCACGAGAGTATTGAGCTTGATGTCGTTCAAGATGCGGACAGATTAGATGCCATTGGGGCAATAGGAATCGCACGTACCTTTAATTATGGTGGATTTAAGAATCGAGCCATCTACGACCCAGATATAGAACCGGATCTTACCATGACTAAAGAAGACTATAAGAAGTCAACGGCGCCAACCATCAATCATTTTTACGAAAAGTTGCTGCTCCTTAAAGAACGCATGAATACCAACACTGGTAAGAAAATAGCATTGGAGCGCCACCGCTTTATGGAATCTTTTCTAGACCAGTTTTATGCCGAATGGAAAGGCTTGCGTTAATTACAATCGTAAATTGTAACTACCTAAACGAAAATACACATGACATTTCGAATTTTACATCGGTATTTGGGCTATTTCTTAGCGGGTATCATGATGATCTATGCGTTAAGCGGAATCACTCTAATTTTTAGAAAAACAGACACGTTTAAAGTTTCTATTGAAAAGGAAGCAATGCTAGAGCCTGGATTGGATGCTAGCGCTCTGGGTCAAGCGCTTAGAATTCGTGACCTCACTCCTATTGGAAATGATGGCAGAATATTAGTTTTTGAGGAAGGCGCATACGATGTAGTTAGTGGTGAGGTGAAATACACGGCTAAAGAAGTACCCATTTGGTTGGATAAACTCACCCACTTACATAAAGCCACTACAGAGGATCCTTTGTATTATTTCAATATATTTTTTGGTTTAGCACTGCTTTTTCTAGCCATTTCTAGCTTCTTTATGTTTGCAAAATCTTCGCTGATTTTCAAGAAGGGGCTTTGGTTCACCCTGGGTGGGATCATCCTAGTACTCATTATGCTTTATGTTTAAGAATAACGTGATTAGACATCAAACTTTCTTATGCATTGGCGCATCCTTTTACGGCAGCTATAAAAACCCTATATCATGAAATTGGTACTGTTCTTTGTTTTAAATTTTGGTGCTCTGGCTCTAGGCAGCTACTTGATGGGAGAAGGTCCTACAGGGCATTGGTATACGAACTTAAATAAAGCCCCTTGGACCCCGCCTGGATGGCTTTTTGGTGCAGCGTGGACCTTAATCATGATTTGTCTTAGCATCTTTATGAATAAGGCCATACAGATTGACGCTCTACGTTCGAGCATCTTGTGGATCTATGGGATTCAATTGGTCTTGAACATCCTGTGGAACCCGATGTTTTTTAACCTCCATTGGACTGGATTGGCCCTTATCGAAATCATAATTCTCGTTTTCGTTGTAGGATTTATGGCCCTAAAAGCAAAACCTTTTTTACCACAAATAACCTGGTTGCTTACGCCTTATGTGATTTGGCTGACTATAGCTATTACCTTGAATGCATATGCCTTACAGAACAATTAAGGCTAAAAATCTTTTCATTCTGTTTGCGGTAATTCTAGGTCTACCCCTATTGTTTATGGCTGGATGTAAATCCCTAGTCAAGACCATCTACAACAGTATGGATTGTGACCAATTCAATATTGATCACATAGAACTGCGAACCGGTATAGATGTACCTAAGGTCAAAAGGCAATCCTGTCAACTTAACGACAGCCTTCGTACTATTGAATTTGCTGTGCTACTTAATTCAGAAGAAGTAAAAGCCTACAGTGCTAAGTATTTTACGTGGGATTCCTCGTTGTATACCGCGGAAGGCCTGAGCAGTGATACCAAATGGCAAGCCAGTTTAGATACCTCGTCTAGAGCGCTTATCTTCAACCTATATTATTTGAGAAATGAGTGATCTGGAAAAACATTATGTCAATCGGTCCAGCTGGATACGTGCCGCTGTTTTAGGTGCTAATGATGGAATCCTCAGTGTTTCTAGTATTGCTGTAGGTGTAGCTTCTGCAAGTACATCAGAGGATCCAGTTGTTGTAGCTGCATTGGCAGGCTTAGTGGCTGGTGCGCTCAGTATGGCGGCAGGAGAATATGTGAGCGTTAGTTCACAATCGGATATTGAGCAAGCGGATTTAGCGCGTGAGCAAAAAGAAATTGAAGAAATGCCAGAAGTTGAAGAGCGTGAATTGGCAAAAATTTACGTTAGTCGCGGCCTCACTGAAGAAACTGCGGCTGAAGTTGCGCGTCAATTGCACGAACACGATGCCCTCCAAGCACATGCTAGGGATGAATTAGGTATAAATGAAATGACTACGGCACAACCTTTACAAGCAGCAGGAGCAAGCGCATTAAGCTTTTTAATTGGTGGCCTCTTCCCTTTCGTACTCATTTTCCTCTTTCCTCTGGACGAATTGTACTGGATAGAATACGTCTTTAGTATTTCTTTTTTAGCGCTGCTCGGCGCTATCAGTGCACGAATTGGAGGTAGTTCTGCCTGGAAAGCAGTGGTTCGCATCACCATTTGGGGTACCATTACCATGGGACTCAGCGCATTGGTGGGAAATTGGGTTCAAATAGGGCTTTAACCCTACCTTTGAAGCATGGCAACACGAATTAATAAATACCTCAGTGAAATAGGACACTGCTCACGTAGAGGCGCGGATAAATTACTTGAACAAGGACGCATTACTATTAACGGTGCCGTACCAGAATTGGGTGAAAAAGTTCAGGAGGGAGATGTGGTTGCCGTTGACGGTAAAGTAGTCGGAGAACGTACTGAAAAACATGTGTATATCGCGGTGAATAAACCAAGAGGTATTGTTTGTACCACGGACCGACGGGTAGAAAAAGACAATATCGTAGACTTTGTTGGACATCCGCAGCGCATCTTCCCTATCGGAAGATTGGACAAGCCTTCAGAAGGGCTCATCCTTATGACTAGTGACGGAGATATTGTCAATAAAATTCTACGTGCAAGGAACAATCACGAAAAGGAATACGTCGTCACCGTACATAAACCCATTACGCAAGAATTCATCACACGCATGCGCAATGGTGTTCCAATTTTAGACACCGTAACACGCAAATGTCACGTGGAACAGATCGGTCCTAAAACATTTAGAATTATCCTTACGCAAGGCCTAAATAGGCAAATTCGTAGAATGTGTGAATTTTTAGACTACCGCGTGACTAAGCTCAAGCGTGTTCGAATCATGAATATTGAGCTTGACTTACCGGTAGGTGCTTGGCGCGATTTGAAAAAGCATGAATTACAAACACTGAATAGATTGTGTGAATCCAGTAGTAAAACGCATTTTTAATGAATGTATTAAGTGCTAATATTCAATTCATTCCTCTGCATAGCAAAGAACCTATGACCGCAGTAGATCAGGCCATTGCTCTGATCCAGTCCGCTGGGTTAACCTATGAGGTTGGTGCCTTTGGCACTAGTGTGGAGGGTGAGGCACGTGTCGTTCAAGAATTGGTTCGTAACCTTTTAGAAAGTACGATCTCAAAAGAATTTTTGCTTAATGTACAGTACCATGTGGGTGTGGACAAACTTAGCAATAAACAGAAGGTGGCAAAGTTCAGATAGTGCACTTGAACTAGGCAAGTTGAACACTATATTTGCGCCCGATTAATCGAACACACTAAAACGTCGAATATGTCTAAGATTCTGTACACAAAAACAGATGAAGCCCCAGCGTTAGCTACTTACAGCTTCTTACCAATAGTAAAAGCATTTACCTCAAAAGCAGGAATTGAAGTAGAAACTAGAGATATCTCTTTAGCGGGAAGAGTTTTAGCAACGTTTCCTGACCATTTAAATGAAGAGCAGCGTATTGCTAACGATTTGGTTGAATTGGGAGAATTAGCAAAAACGCCTGAAGCTAACATCATCAAGCTTCCTAATATTAGCGCTTCTATCCCACAACTTAAGGCAGTTATCGCTGAACTTCAAGCTGCAGGTTTCGCAGTACCGAACTACCCGGAAAACACTACCAACGCAGCGGAAAAAGACATTAAAGGCCGTTACGATAAAATCAAAGGTTCTGCCGTGAATCCTGTTCTTAGAGAAGGAAATAGTGACCGACGCGCCCCAAAAGCAGTTAAAAATTACGCGCGCAAGCACCCACACAGCATGGGCGAATGGTCCGCTGAAAGCGCCAGTCACGTAAGCAGCATGACCGAAGGTGATTTTTACGGTACAGAGACCAGTACCACCCTTGAAGTGGATTGCTCGGCCCAAATTCGTTTTACAAAAAGTAATGGTGAAGTAGAAATTCTAAAGGAATCTCTTCCCTTACTTGCAGGAGAAATCATAGATACTGCCACCATGAACATGGCGAAGCTGAAAGCATTTTTAGCCGAGCAAGTAGCAGATGCAAAAGCCAAAGGGGTATTGTTTTCACTGCACATGAAAGCCACTATGATGAAGGTCAGTGACCCTATCATGTTTGGAGCTGCTGTGGAGGTATTTTTTAAAGACGTATTTGCAAGCTATGCTAAAGATTTTGCTGATTTAGGTGTAGATGTTCGCAACGGATTGGGTGATGTGTATTCAAAGATTGGCCAATTGCCAGATGCGCAACGTCAAGAAATAGAATTGGCTTTGGAAACTGCCATTACAAATGGTCCTGACCTTGCGATGGTTAATTCTGATAAAGGGATTACCAACCTGCACGTACCAAGCGACGTAATTATTGATGCATCTATGCCTGCAATGATTCGCACTTCGGGAAGAATGTGGGATAAAGATGGAAATGCACAAGACACAAAGGCGGTCATACCAGACCGTTCGTACAGCGGTATTTACCAAGCCACTATAGACTTCTGTAAGGAGAATGGCGCTCTAGATCCTACTACGATGGGATCGGTGAGCAATGTTGGTTTAATGGCACAAAAAGCAGAAGAATACGGTTCACACGATAAAACCTTTCAAATGCAAAATGCGGGTCGCGTTGAGGTTGTAGTTGGTGATAAGGTGCTGCTTAGTCAAGAAGTAGACGCAGGGGATATTTTCCGCATGTGTCAAGTGAAAGACGCCCCTATTAAAGATTGGGTGGGTCTAGCTGTGCGTCGTGCACGTGCGACACAAATGCCAGCCGTTTTTTGGCTAGACGATCAACGTGCACACGACCGTGAGTTGATCAAAAAAGTAGGCGCCTACCTCCCAGAGTATGATACAGAAGGCTTAGACCTTTTTATCATGTCGCCGATCGAAGCCACAACCTTCAGTTTAGAGCGTATTGTGCAAGGATTGGATACCATTTCCGTTACCGGAAACGTATTGCGCGATTACCTCACCGACCTCTTCCCTATCCTCGAGGTAGGTACCTCCGCTAAAATGCTCTCTATCGTTCCTTTAATGAACGGCGGTGGATTATTTGAGACGGGGGCCGGCGGATCTGCTCCGAAACACGTAGAGCAACTTACCAAAGAGAACTATTTACGCTGGGACAGCCTAGGGGAATTTCTTGCATTGGGAGTAAGCCTAGAGCATTTTGCGGAGAAAGACGGCAATGAAAAGGCAGCGGTGCTATCACGCACATTGGACGATGCAACGTCTAAATTCTTAGACACCGATAAGAGCCCAACGAGACGATTGGGTGGAATTGATAACCGCGGTTCACACTTCTATTTAGCGTTGTATTGGGCACAAGAATTGGCTAATCAAAACGACAATGCTGAGCTAAAAGCAATCTTTACTGCTTTCGCGGAAACACTGACAGCAAAAGAAAGTGTCATAGTCGAGGAGCTCATTGCAGTACAAGGCAACGCAGCAGATATTGGTGGCTATTATTACATGAATGATGATAAAGCCACGGCAATCATGCGTCCCTCTCAAACTTTGAATCAATGCATTGATTCGTTCTAAAATCTGAGGAACAAACATGCAAAGAAAAACCCGGCGCCCTAAAGCGCCGGGTTTCTTTTTTACCGCGTTTCGCGGCCGCGGGTGCGGCGCACGATCAGGTTAACGCTGTTTCGCAAAGGCAAAGGACAGTGGGATATGCAAGCGCTTGGCCCAACTCTTCTCATCATGCGCCGCACCCGGAAACTTTTGGGTAACCCAACGCCCTCCTGAATCGAAACCATTGGCCGCTAAGACCTCATTTACTTCATTTTGAAACGGCTCATACATTCCGTCAAGCGTCTCTGTACCATAATCAAAGTATATTTTTCCAATGCGATCCGGTGTAATGTTTTCAGCGATGTACGCCTGAAATGCATCAGGGATCTCTTCATTCGGGCTAAAACCACCTGGCCAATGCGTACTCATGCACAAGGCAGTACCAAAAACCTCCGGATATTCCCCAATAGCATACATACTCATGAGGCCGCCCATAGAACTCCCTGCCACAGCGGTTGCACTTTTATCAGAATAGACTTGAAACGTTGTATCCACTAGAGGTTTCACAACGTCTACCATGTAACGTAAATAGGCATCGCTTTTGACAGGAAAAGTGGTATCAGCTCCGTAACGGGAGGCGATAGCCGCCATGGTGGAATCTGAAAATTGCGCACGTAGTGTTTGAAAAGGCTTTTGCGGAAAATATTCAAAATTTCGCATGACCCCACCATGATGCAATCCCACGATAATAGTCGGTATCGTCGTCTTACTCGCAATAAGACTGTCCATGATTTCATCTACACGCCATTCTTGGTGGTTCCAGGTCGAATTTGCATCAAACAACATCTGGGCATCATACATGTATAATACGGCATGTTTGCGCTTACCATCGTAGGTGCTGGGCAACCAAACGTCCAACGGTCGTGCACTTACTACACCTTTGGTATGCGAGGTATCCAGACGAATTAACGTTCCAACAGACACCCCATTAACGGTATCCCATTGCATACCAGCGGTTACTTCCACCTGATCAGAAGTGCTGTTGCAACTTAGCAAGGACAGTGCTGCAAAAAGGGTGAAAAAGAATGGTTTCATTTGTTATTTCAAATCAAATACGAACGCTCCCATCGGGGCTAGAGTGAGTGTATCTTCCAGTGCAGTAGCCGTGCCCGTCAAAACCTCGACAGCCTCTGAAAAGCCCGCTAGTCCTTGCTGGAATCGGCCCAAATCAAGCGTCACTTCCGCAGTGTTACGATTCAGTACCACCATTTTATGCTCGCCCTCAAACGATCTGAAATACACATAAACCTCATTCTGCGGGATATAATGCAAAAGTGTTCCCATATTCAACGCACAGGACTCGCGGCGCAAATGAGCCAGCGACTGGATGTAAGCAAAGGCCTCTTTCTGCTGAGCAGTGAGCCCTTCTCCAGTAAAGGCATTGACCGGGTCGCCTTCCCATCCCCCGGGAAAATCTGATCGAATAATACCATGATCCTCAGTACCTGGGTTGCTCATAAGAATTTCAGTACCATAATATAATTGTAAGGTCCCACGCGTCGTAAAGAGAAAGGTCATCGCCATCTTCCATTTATCATAATCTTCGTCCAATTGAGTGTAGATACGACTCATATCGTGATTGTCCGGGAAAATCATAATGTTGTTGACATCCCCATACATGTAGTCGTTAGCAAGACTTTCATAGACCTTCGTCATGCTGCTTCTCCATCCCGATTCCCCTTTCAATCCTTCTATAAGCGCAGATTGCAATGGAAAATCCATCACACTTGGAAGATAGGTCGTGTAATCGTCCATCTTCGCAGTACCCGCTTGCCAATAACTGATTAAAGAGGGATCACTCACCCACTCTTCTCCCACAATGTTAAAGTTGGGATATTCGTCTAAAATGGCTTTAGTCCAGTCTGCGAGAAACTGCTTTTCTGGATACGGCCAGGTATCCATTCGAATACCGTGCAGCCCTAAATACTCAACCCACCAAATAGAATTCTGAATCAGGTATCGGGCCAATTTTTCATTGCCCTGGTTCAAATCCGGCATCGTCTCTACAAACCACCCATTCGTAAACTGCTTACGGTCCACGTCCGATGCATGCGGATCGAACCGACTCACCTTCATATGATTCGTCTGCGTAAATTCAGGCCATTGATTCACCCAGTCTTTGCTCGGTAAATCGGCCATCCACGGATGTGAACTCCCGATGTGATTTGCGACTTGATCCATTATAAGTCCAATGCCCTTCTCCCTCGCCTTATCGGCCAATTCTTTATACAGATCATTCGATCCGTAACGCGCATCCACCGCGTACAAATCCGTCATCGCATACCCGTGATAACTGTACGATGGCATGTCATTTTCTAAGACTGGATTCAGCCATAAGCTGCTCACTCCTAAGTTTTTAAGGTAATCTAAACTTTGAATCACACCTGCAAGATCTCCACCATGACGCCCCCCTTGAAGCTCACGATCAGGACCTTCGAGCATTCCCTTAATGCGGTCATTACTAGGGTCACCATTGCGAAACCGATCCGGGGTCAAGAGATATATAAAATCAGCCGACGAAAAACCTTTACGCGCTGCACTACCTTCCTCGCGTGCTCCGATATGCACGGTCAAACGACCTATTCGCTTACCTTTGGTATTACGAAATACGAAAGCATGGTCTCCCACTTTCGCGTTTGCCGGCACTTTGGCAGTGACAAACAAATAGTTTGGGCTTTCCAACCCTTCACTTTTTAGGACTTCAAGTGTCGTACTTTCTGCAGCCAATTCAGAAATGTCTTTACCATAAACCATGAATTCTACGGTATTCATTTCCATTCCAACCCACCAACTTTCGGGTTCAATTTTATGCAAATCCTGCGCCTGCGCACCAATGTTTACTGCAAAGGCAAGACCAATTAATAACTTTTTCATGAGTGAACTTCTTATTCCGTCTAAATGTACAACCTGTGTAAGATTTTACCACATGTTTGTTAAAGACCCCGTAGTTTTGCACAAAAGATGAGCAAATGGCAAAATTGA
This sequence comes from Cryomorphaceae bacterium, assembly GCA_024638285.1. GTDB lineage: Bacteria > Bacteroidota > Bacteroidia > Flavobacteriales > Schleiferiaceae > UBA10364. Next base: position 88,622 of record JAHEKP010000001.1, on the reverse strand, counting down.
AATTACAAGCGGAAGTGTTAAGCGCCCTAGAAGGTGCCGACCTACTCCATTTTAATGCCGCTCAACGCGCTGTGGTTAGTACGCTAAAAAGTGGTCAAAATAAATGGCTTATTGCAGAAGATCTAGCTCCTCTGCGGATTGCAGTGGCAGCTACTATCATCCACAAACTGAAAGAGAGCTTTGAAGATGTAGCCCGCGCTTTGGTCCTCGTGCAGAACGCTGAAATCGCAAACGAATACGCACAACACTTCGAACGCTTAGGCAAGCATACTGACCTCCGTGTTTGGACGGCCTATCCCGGGCCTCAATTGTTGAAGCAAAAGGAGGATATATACTTCGGAGCAGATGTGGTTATTGCAACGCCAAAGCGTCTAAATGAATTACTAAATATCGAAGGCTTTAATAGCGCTTCTGTTCAAACACTTGTCCTCGACGCATCAAACCAATTACTTAAAGTAGGCAACATAGCTTTCACACAGCGGATCAGCGACAGCATCCCTTTAAAACAACGCGTCTCTTTGAGCACTGAGAACAAAGGCAGTACAGAAGCTTATATGGATCGCTTTGCCTTTCCTTTTTCTACTGAAGAATTTTAAGCTTCTATCGAACGCCTATCGTCTGGCCAGTAACCACTGTCCCGCGCCGGATAGGATGCGCTCAAACCTGCTAAACTGTTTTTCCACCACTCTTGGGCATCAGCAATCAGCGCCTCAGCATTCTGGTTAGTTATGGGTACTTTACGAACGTCTATGTAGGCATTAATCTTTGGCTCGCTGCACACCGCCCAGAGGTGGGTAAGAAAATTGATTCCAATTGGGAAGCCTGTTTTCGCAGAATCGAAATGCAAGCTCCATTGGTAAATATCAAAACCGTGCTTTGCACATTCGTAGAACATACCTGGCTTTAATGGCAACATTTGCGGTCCTTCCCACGAAGTTCCCTCTGGAAAGAGCACTACCGTTTGACCGCCTTTAATGGCCGCAACGATATTTTCGCGCGTTTTAGAGCGACTTGCTTTACTCTCACGTTTGACCCACAAAACTCCCAAAGCTTGCGCCGCCCATCCAATAAATGGCCAACGTTTCACTTCGGCCTTTCCCACGACAGTAAAAAGTTCGCTAGTGGGCACAAAAAGCACATCCAGATACGATCGATGATTTGCCATTAAAATACCTGGACCAATTGAATCTAAACGGGGCCCCGATACTCTAACCCCAACAAACCAAAGCAACACCCAACGAAGAGCCATAAACAAGCGATGCGCAAATTTCCTACCCGCAAAAGGATAAAGCAATGCGAGACTGAATACACCAATAAAAATCGTGGTGAAAACTCCGCATACTCTAATAAAGCCTAGAATGTTTTTCATGGAAGAAATATACCTGTGCAATTTAGGTCGTCACGAAAAAGAAATCCCAATTAATTCGTAAAAAATGCTCAAAATGCAGTCACATTTTGCGCTCCAACTGAAAATCTTATTCAAAAAAGAGACTAAAAATTCCAACGGTCTTTAAACGTATCCCTAATATCTAAACCTACCTTAAGCCGAAAGCCAGGATTGGCATCGGATGGACTCGTCAAATAATATAGTCCAAAACGTGTTGGTGTTTGCCAAAGCTTCACTTTACGTTCAATCCCTACATAGGTTTCTAAATGAGAAAAATTACTTGTAGGTAAATACAATGCGCTAAAACCAACTGCGGAACTAATTCCAAAACGATTCACTAGAGGAATACGATCTAAAAGGAAACCATCAAAATGATGGATACCGAAGGCTTGAATGTAGACCTCCGGTGAAGCGAAGGTCTCTGATAAACTCTGCATAGTGAATAGCGGGTTCGTGAACAATAAGAAGTCACCTCCCCTAAACCATTTGTATTCGATGAATCTCACCGTTGATGGATCATTCATAAACCCTCCTGAGACTACATTGTAGAAACTCTCACCTGGTGCGCCCCAACGCACCATATCCTCCACCTGAAATTCGTATTTAGTATAGCGCACATCAGAGCCAAAAACATAGGGAATACCCTGTTTTAAACTCAACCTAAAATCAGGCCAACGACTGCTTAAAACTATCTTTTGTCGCCCCTTCAAATAATAACGCTGGAACGGCCGAATCAAGATTTCTGCTCCTAACTGAGCCACGGTGTACGTTTCAAAAAAACCAGGTTGATTACGAGCGCCAAAAAGGTTGTTTGACCAATCAGCAAACTCCAGCCCTTCAATACTCTGTCTCTTACTGTATTCAACGCCAAATCGGGTATAAAATCCGTTGAACCACTCGTATTTGTGATAACTCTCAACAAAAGTTTTCTGAATGAAATTGCTACGTGCCAACAATCCTGTCAAATCGACATTCTGAGTTATTTGGTCGTAAGTGTCTCCTACCCTCAAATGAACCGATCCATTATGCAAAGGTGCATACGTGTATCCCACGTCAATAGAGCCTTTCATGTCGTGATTCTTAAAACCGTAATTTAGATTACTGTAGATGTTGATGGCATTGTCGTTTTCAAATCGCTTGCCCAATACCATAGTAGGTCGCCAACGCAAACCACCTATTCCTAAAAGGTTCCATTGACCGATCAAAGGGCTTAAATATAGATTAGTACCTTGACTTCGTTTTCGATACCCTACGCCACTAACTAACGGCTCATACCAGTGAAATGCGTTGTAAATAGCATCCATGCTATCTAGGTAATCGTCAGTATTGAGATAACGAATTAAACTATCTTGACTCCGAGTCCATTGGTCCAATTCCTCATCTTCCGGGCGGTATTCCTCCCAGTAACTTATATCCCGCATCTGCTCTACAGGTAATGACCCTACCTGCATCGCCCGTTTCAATGCAGGAACAATCGGCAAATCCACACCTTCCAACTCCCATTCAAACACACTATTATCGACAGCATTTATTATTGTAATGGACTCATTGATAAATACATGTCCCTTAGTGTACGTCTGTTCTAATGTGAACACACCAACAGTACCCTTAAACGAAATGGGACGCAATTGCGTTGCATTTACAATCATCGTTCCTGACCATCCACTCTTTCCTGGCCTAGGTTCAAAGCCTAATTCTACAAACGACTCCCCTGCGAAAAGATATTCTTTTAGCCAACGAAATTCATAAACGCTCAAACCGTCCCAATCGAACAAGCCAGAAATCGCACGTGCTGATGCCTCTGGTAATTCCTTAGATGTAAAAGGATAAAAGAAAGCACGATCAAAGCTCATTTCTGGATACTTCTCTAATACCCCAGCATCTTGATCACCATTGAAATCGAACGATGGATTTAAATTAAAACTTGCATCAAATCGCACGGAACGTCCATCATCTGGAACATATTTGCTGTAGTCCTTATATGCTTGGATTTCCTGGCGCGTTAGCAATCCATCAAAAAATACATGGGCCACTTGCTCAAATTCTACTGAGCTATTCTTGCTTGAATATTTTCTACTGTAGTATTTTAAATTGGTTGGCGAAGTACGCTCTAAATCCCTCCAATTTTGACGTAAAGCCTTTACCATCAACTTCGCTGGATCTTCGTGATCTATGACAGTTACTTGGTGCAGAACAATGCTCGTGTCATTTTGTCCTGAAAGGTGTGTTGAGAATAACAACACTAGTATTCCAGCGTACAATCTTTGGCTAAGGGTCGGCTTTAACATGGGCCTAAGGTAAAAAGAAAACCCCCTCTGCGCTAATGCACGGAGGGGGTCGCTTAACAGTGTTGGTATTAGTCAAACAATCTTTTTTTCTTTGCCGAGTTCCATCCCATAGAAACACCAAATCTGTATGAGGTACCGTCTTTAGGTGGAATCAGAAATGCATTTATCGGGAAGTTCATTTCCCCACTTTTTATGGTCTTACCTACTGAAAAAACTAATGCAGTACTAAAGCTAATTTCGCCGCGGCTGTCCAATTGTCCGTCCAGAGTCCTCGAAACATCTATGGTTGGACCGAAAGCAAACTCCCAGCCTGAATTGTTCGAACGTAATCCATTTAAAATGGTTAGATTTGGGATGAATCGATTCGACTCAAGACCAGAAATCATTGGTACAATCTCTGCCAAGGCCTGCCAATTACCCGTAGTTATGTATGCCTTCTCAAACTGGTAACCAAACTGTGAGTTCAAGGGAATCTGCTGGTTCCAGCCACCATCTGCTACGGGCTTCGCTAAAATTTTTGCATTATTCCCCGTCACGAAACCGAAGCCCATACGAGGACCTTCTGCAACCAATGTTCTGTCAAACGGGTTGTTGAGAATATTGTCGTAATCATTGGCTACGGTGACGCGACGAACTAACTCTGGATCTACCTCTACACCCAACATATCTTTTAAGGCTAGCTCTGCCATGAGGAGATCATTTTTAGGAACGTCAACATAATTTCGATTAGTACTCTTGATAAATTTTCCTTCAGCAACATCAAATAAACGTACGGTGGTACTCACTTTTTCACCAAGCAAGTTCATGGAACCGGTCAAAATAAAATCAACTTCTAACTGTGCTCCATATTCCTTTAGACAGATTCTTGAGAAACAACCAGTAAAATCTTTTTCATCGCGCTCGGAAATGTATTCAATGTCGTAGTTATCCATTACTTCATAACCCGACATGTTAATCATCTCAAGTGACAGCTTTTGAATGATTTGGTAGCGTTCTACTTCATTGTAACCTCGTGTGTCAAAATCTAACACAGCCACAGAAGGCTTTGATTGTGCATTTGCGCTGATCGCGCTCATTGTTAATGCAATAACAAATAATAAATTTTTCATAGTTCGTTGTTTTTAGTCTTTCGACAGTGCTAAAGTCCAACAAACCGTAAATCTCAGTTACCTTAAATAATCTCTAATACGATAATTTCAGATGCGTTATGGCAGATTAATGATCAATAAATCAATATTTAGTATCAAAATTGATACTTTTTATTCTTTTCGAAAGCTCTGTATAGGCTAGCTCTACTCACACCGATGTATTGCGCAAGCGTTATCCTATCCATAATTTGATACAATTCTCTTCGCTGCTGCTGAACCCATTGAATACGATCAGGGGTTTTATTCATTCGTAGCATATTTAGGCGCGCTCTCCTACTCTTCTGAATTTCAGCAGTGCCGCTCAAGTACAGGAGATTAATTATCACGGGATACTGCTGAAGTAGGCGCATATAGTCATCTTCCTTTAATCTTAAAATCTCAACACTTGTATACGCCGTAAAATAATGTTGCGGGCGTTTATTAGCGAAAAGTGTATCCTCATTTACAAAAATAGACGAGGGTGGTATGATGTTAAAAAGGGTATCTTCCTTCGCATATGGACTGCGATACATTTCCTTTAAGAATCCATCCTTTAAAAACCAGAAGTCTTTGTTAGTGGCGCCCAATTCTACCAATACCCTCCCTTTTTCCGCGCGAATACCCGAATCCATTGCAGCGATAATGGCTTCAATGGCTTCATCGAAATACTCCGAATACACGGGCAGTGATTCAAAGTAGTATCGCATTGCTGCTTTTTCTCCGCTATTCATGACCTATTTCTTTTAATGATCTAAACAATGAAGCACGAGAAATGCCAAGGTAGTCGGCTAATTCCCGTCTTGGGATTAAATGCAGTAATTCTGGAAATTGCTCCAATGCAGCGTGAATTCTATTTGTTCCTGAAGTTTGGAGCATCTCATAAGTTGTATTCCGATATTCGGTCATACTTAAGTTGATCAATACTTCCATTAATTTGACTCCTAAGCCGCCTTGACGTAATGCATTTTGAAAATGCACCGAAGGCAAGGATGCTACTTTCGCATTAGACAATGCTTTAGAAAAAGAATCTGAATGCTTTGAATACAAGAGTAAATCTTCCGAAAACGCGAATTTACCTGGACGGTAAAATCTCATAATAAATGAGTCTGAGCCCCGTTTTAAATATTCAGCAAAAGTTCCTTCGAGTATAAAATGTAGGTCACCACTTTCCGAATCTAAATCCCAAAGGGTATCTCCACTAAAGACCTTTCTTAGAACAAATTTACTGCTTAGTGCACGCAAAGCTTCGACTTCACCATCACCCTTAAGTTGGATATGTGAGAGTAATCCATAATGAAGTCGTTCAACCTCTTTTTGAGATAGCATGGGTAATTAGTATTGGTTTAGTTTGGTGTGTACAAGTTATCAAAAAACAAAGACGACTGAAATGCCAAGTCAAAAAGTTTCAAGAGCATTAACGCCAATGACATCAAGCTTTTCATGCGAGAATGATTGTTTATAAGTGACCTGTTTGTTTAGGGATTTATGGCTTAGCTCCTTCAAAACGAGGTACGCTCTCCTACAGATGCGACTGATATTCAGTTAATAACTAAATTGAGAGACAGCGAATATTTGCCGTAAATTGTAAAGGTGTTAATCTAAAAAACGTCAATATGAAACGTATATGCAGTATTAACCAAGCCATTAAACTATTCAAAGGAGACCTTCCAAAGGTTAAAAACCATCTTCTGGAAAGGGGAATCCGAATCACAGATACAGTGTTGCGAGAACGACTCAAAACATTGTGAATTTTGTAATTAATAGCCCTATCAAGGGCTATTTTTTTGTCCTATTTTTGTTGAAAATTCAGCTGCTATGAAACGACTGTTAATTATCGCAACCCTAGGTATTCTTTTTAATTCCTGTGCCAGTCCTAACCGCAGCCTTTACGACACTGCAAATACATTGTATGGTCAAAATTGGACCTACATAGGTACCATTATGGTCTATCCTGATATTATTTACAGTGATAAAATCACTGCTGCTGATAAGACTCGGGAGATTTCGCTTCACGATGGATTGATCAGCTACGATAAGATGTTGGCTGCAGCGAGAAAAGAATTTGGGGATACAGTAACCATCGCGAACATTAGAATCTACACGGAAGAATTTAAAACTCGTTGGTTCGGTCGCAACTCTGACGTGCAAGCCATGGTTGACGTCATTTATGTAACAAAGTAATTAGTTACATAGGTAGCGCAAACTGCTATCAAAATGCGCTTTATAATCAGTGATACGGTGGTAGGTTGCTTCAAGCTCTTCTAAATAACAGGCTACCTCTTCATAACAGGTTTCGAAAAAATCGTCTTCGATAAGATTTAAACTTAAACGGTACTGCTCCAGTGCATCCAAGACTTCTCTTGCCGACGCCCCAAAGGTTTCAAAGAAATACACGGAACGCGACTGTAGCAAAGAAAGGTTAAAACCGTTTTGTTTGAATTCCCAAATGATCTGTACCTCTTTATTATATTTTAGTACGGGCTCTGGTAAGGCCCGAATAATTTCTTGAAAAGCGTGTAAAAAACACAACTTACTTACGATTAATCTGTTTGTAGTTTTAGCTACATCAACAAACAGAATGTCTGCGCTATTTAATCTGAAATTATCCACATATAAAAGTTAAGCATAAAAATTCATGTTTAAGGATTACGACCAAAAAGTTTCACAAAATGACCTGTATACGCTTATTCGTGAAGGAGAGCATGGCGAGCAAGACTTTAAATACCGTATTTCAGATGCGCGGAAGATTGCAAGAACATTAAGCGCTTTTGCGAATACTGCAGGTGGCAAGTTACTTATCGGTGTTCGGGATAATGGCAGTATTGCCGGTGTGAAAGATGAAGACGACATCTACATGTTAGAGAGTGCTTCTGAAGTATTTCTAAAACCTGCCTTAAAGCTAGAAGTATGGGCACATGAGATTGAAGGAAAAACTGTTTGGGAGATAGAAATTATCGAGGGTAAGGAAAAGCCCTACCAGGTTGATGAAGTAGACGGTTTGAAGGCCTACTATCGGGATGGTGATCAAAACTTTGTCGCTAATGCCGTACTTAAAGAAGTTTGGAAGCAGGATCGGTTGCAAGAATCAAAGCGCCCCATTGCATTTACAGACAAGGAGCAACGCCTCGTACAATACCTCAAAGATTATGGAGAAGTAAGTGTAAGTAAAGCGGCAAAGGTGATGCAGTTGCACAGAAGCAAGACCATCGAAATCTTAGCGAGATTGGTACGGTGGGAAGTCATCAATTGGTCCCATGATACGCAAGAAGGTTTCAAATATAGACTTTAGCGCAGGTATTGGTGTGGATTGGAAACCGTTCGAAGGGACCATTGTATAAGCGTATTCAATTCATCCTCTTCTTCAAGTCCCCTATGAATACCAGAAAGTTCCATTTGATGTGTTAAATGATGAAGCACAATCCCACAACTTACTGAAACATTAAAACTCTCTACGAAACCTTGCATGGGAATGTAAATCAATTCGTCGGACAGTGATTGCAGTAGTTCGGATGCGCCATCTTGCTCATTACCAAAGCATACGGTTGCACGCTCTGATGGATCAAGAGACGCTATTGGCCTAGCGCGGGGATCAACTGCAGTTACGTATAGTTTGCGACCGGAAGCTTTTAATTGGCGCGCCCATTCCTCTTGATTTCCCTCGTGGTAAGTGTTGAAAAATGACGTGTCGAGCCACTTCTCCACCCCTTTAGAGATTCCCGATGCAACATTAAATCGTTCGTTTTTATCGTAAATATCTACTCGATGAACGCCAAAGGCATCCGCAGTTCTCATGAGCGCTGATGCATTTTGCGTCTTCATCATATCTTCAAGACCAAGCGAAAAATGCCGAGTTCTTTTTGAAACCTTCGCCTTAAATAACGATTGCTTGTGCGGAGTTAACCCAATACAAAGATCTTTGTACAATTTTCTTTTCTCGCTTATATCTAAAGTCATCCAATCAGTTGTGCTCATTTCTTCGTTTCTTTGCTTGGTCAAAAATAATAGAGATGTTCAATAAGATAATTCGATTAAGCGTAACTGCTGCAATTTTGGTATGGTCCGGCTTTCAATTTGCAGATGGTGAAATTGGTAATGGTATTGCCTTACTGTTTCCGGCAGCCCTTGTTTTATTGACGTACTTCAGAAATGAACGCATTCTAATCTCCCTCTGGCACATGCGTAAAAGTGATGTTGTCAAAGCAGAAAAAACTTTGGGTGGTATTCGAAATCCTGAAAAGAGTTTAATTAAAAGCCAATTGGCCTATTATTACCTGCTTATGGGAATGATCGAGAGTCAACGTAAGGTTGGTAAGGCTGAAACCTTATTGAAGAAGGCGTTAAATACCGGTTTACGTATGGATCAAGATAAAGCGTTGGCTAAATTGAACCTTGCTGGTATTGCCTTGACTAAACGTCGTAAAAAAGAAGCGCAGATTTTATTAACCGAAGTTAAGCGTTTGGATACCAAAAATGTACTTGCGGAACAAACGAAGTACATCAAGCAACAAATGAAACGCATCTAAGGAAAAGCCTTGAACTTATAGGGAATTCAGGTGTTACAGAGACTAAATACGACACCCAATGTACACCCTAGAACGTACTCAACGTCTTCCAATAACTATTGAAGAGGCCTGGAAGTTTTTCCAATCTCCAGAAAATTTAGCTGCCATTACACCCGATCATATGGGATTTAACATTCTATCTGAGGCACCAGAAGAAATGTACCCGGGTTTATTCATTCATTACAAGGTGAGTCCACTTCTCGGCATTAAAATGCACTGGACCACAGAAATTACACATGTCCAGGCACCGAACTATTTTGTTGACGATCAGCGAGTAGGCCCATACAGTATTTGGCATCACGAGCACCACTTTAAAGCGATCGAAGGCGGAGTAGAAATGCTGGACCGGATAAATTACAAAGTTCCCCTCGGGATTTTAGGGAGAATAGCCCACCCCATCATCGTACGTCCCAAACTAGAAGAAATATTTAATTATCGTTTTAAGAAAACTGAAGAGTTGTTCGGTAAATGGAAGTAGTTGCATTAGGTATAGATTACGGCAGTAAAACCTCAGGTTTTACTGCGGCAGCAAGCTACTCCTCCACTGGTATAGTACAGGTCTATCAGAGTATAAAAGGGAAGGATGCAGATGCGTGGCTCCTAAATTTAATAAGCGAGTTGAAGCCCAAAAACGTTGCGATAGACGCTCCATTAAGTTTGCCAGGCGTCTTCATTGATCCATCTTTATTCAACAACTATCACTACAGAGAATGCGACCGGGCTACAGGTGCAATGAGTCCTATGTTTTTAGGTGGATTAACCGCTCGCGCCATGCAATTGGCCGCAAAACTGAAAGCATCAAAAATTGAATCGATCATTGAAACTTACCCGAAAATGGTATGCGACGCCATAGGAATGGACATGAAACGGTACAAAAAAGATGGTGCTTATCTAGAAGAACTGAATTTTGTTGACTTTCTAGATAATGTCCAGCTGAATCACCCCATCAAGAATTGGCACCAATGGGATGCATTAATGGCCTTATTAGCTTGTTTAAAGCACAAAAACGGAATTGCTAAAGCCGTTGGAAATCCTTTAGAAGGAATCATTTATTTTTAAGACATGTCAGAGAAGAGAACGTTTAATCCTATCGATCCCGATAAGATCGCTGAAAATGCCAACTTGTTGCCGTATGGTTCCTCTGTTTCTGCACCTGCATTTCGAGCTGTTGACACCCTGAAAAACAAGAGTCTGGACGTAAATGCGATGGAAATGCAAACGGATATGCAGCTAGACCAAATCCGTCAACAGATTGAATTACTGGCCCAACAAGCCGGAAAAATTCAAGCGAGAAAAGTATTGAGTGAGCAGATTTATTCAGCACACATGGGCTTCAAACCGGAAATCAATCATACGTATTTCCTCTATAAAAAAGATGAGGAAAGCAACGTACTCAGTATGATTGCTCCTAATGAATGGCGCAGTTGCCCCTATGAGTTTTTAAACAAGGTCTTATTATTAGCCGATCATACATGGGATATCATCGACTAATGTTAGAATACATCGATCATATCGAATCGGCTACCGCTCCAACCCTTGTTTTATTGCACGGATACGGTAGCAATAAAGAAGACCTTTTTGGTCTTCGTCCCTACTTCAAGGGATACAATCTTGTATGCTTTCAAGCCCCAATTGCTATGGGTATGGGAGGATATGCATGGTATCCTATAGATTGGAATAATGGAGCTAAAATCATCAATAGCGAAGAAGTAGCCTCTGCAAAGTCACTCGTATTAGATGCTATTGAGGAATGGAATGCATTGAATCAAATTAGCGGACAGATCGTTATCGGTGGATTTTCGCAAGGCGCTATTCTATCTATGGCAGTATATGCAAGTGGATTTAAAACTGCCGGTTACGTGTTTTTAAGCGGTTATGCCCTACCCGAATGGCACCATTTTCTTTCTACGTTTGAATCCGAAATCCCCGTTTTTCAATCGCATGGGACATCAGATCCCGTTATTCCATTTGAATGGGCGCAAGCCACGGCTGAATTATTAGCGACTAATCCCAATTACAATTTCTACGAATATGCAATGGCTCACAATTTAACTATGCCCTGTATCTTAGAATTGCAGGAATACTTAAAGATCACCCTAGCCTAAGGCATTGATGATATTCCGACTGGCCTTTCCATCACCATAAGGTGCTTTCGTTCCAGGCTTAAAAGTTGAAAGAATTTTGCGCGCTATTGATGCTAGAGGTTCCTTTTGCGAAGGATCAAAGAGTACACTCGCACCCATTTCAATCAATTCCACCCATTCGGTTTCACCCCTAAGCGTAACCGAAGGCTTATCAGAGTAATATGCCTCCTTTTGAAGTCCACCACTATCGGTTAATACCAAAGAGGTTTCTTTGAGTGCCCAAAGCATTTCAAGATAACCTACTGGGGGGGCAATCTGAACAGATAAGTTTAACCCATAGTCTTTTAAGCGTACGGCAGTCGCAGGATGCAATGGCATCCAAACTGGCATTACCGTATTGTGAAATGCATTTAGCTCATTTACAAGAAAGGCAAGCCGTTCCGGACGACTAATGTTTTCAAAGCGGTGCATCGTAGCTAATGCAAAAGGCTTTTGAAAAAATGAAACAGGACCCATTTTTTCTGTGTGCCTAGCGCTAGACTGAAACATTTGCAGTGCATCTAACATCACATCTCCAACTTGCTCAACAACGCGCCCATGAAAGCCCTCGCGCTTTAAATTTTCTGTGGCTTGTTGCGTTGGTGTAAAAAGCCATTTTGCAAAATGGTCTGATTCAATTCTATTGTGCTCCTCGGGCATATCTTCATTATAGGAACGAAGACCCGCTTCAATATGAACCAATGGAATATTGCATTCATTTGCCATACGTGCTCCAGCCAAAGTTGAATTCGTATCGCCATAAACAAGAGCTATATCTGGCTGAATAGACTCAAATATGGGTTTCAATTCATCCTTCATCCGGGAGAGCATTTCTTCTCTCTTGAGATTACCACAATTTAAAATGGCGTAAGGCTTTGGAAGACCCATTTCTTCGAAGAAAATGTTACTCATTTCGGGATCGTAATGCTGCCCTGTGTGAATCACGAACTCCTGATAACCATTTGATTGAAGAGCTTTGCTTACTGGAGCACTTTTAATGAATTGGGGGCGTGCACCAACAATAGTAATGACCTTCATGATTTAAACAATTGCAGCGACTACTCCATCGCAAAGTTCGTATTTCTCACCGGTCAACTCACAAATAGCGGTAGTACCCTTATCAAAATTTAATCGTGCACCGGCCTTACTAATCCAGCCTTGTTGCCGGGCTGGTACGCCGTAAATAAAAGCAAAATCAGGTACCTCATGGGTAACTACAGAACCTGCTCCTATAAACGCATAAGCACCAATGGTATTTCCACAAACTATCGTAGCATTGGCCCCAATAGAAGCACCTTTTTTAACTAATGTTCTAGCGTAGTTCTTTTGCTCAAGAAAGCTACGTGGTGCATTTACATTGGTAAAAACCATGGATGGGCCCAGAAAAACATCATCTTCAATCTCAACGCCACTATACACACTGACGTTATTTTGAATTTTAACTCCGGATCCAACTCTTACGGCGTTTCCTAGAAATACGTTTTGGCCAAGTATACAATTTGCACCTAACGAACAATGTGACATAACGTGAGAAAAATGCCAAATCTTAGAGCCTGTACCTATTTGGACATCGCTATCAATAACGGCTGTTTCATGTACGAAAAAATCACCCATAATTAGGAAAAGAAGGTTGTTACGGCAGTTTGTATCGCAAGAACTTCAATAGGTTCTAGCGCCTCGTGCACAGGAATACTTATAACGCAGTTTGATAAACTTTCGCTTACAGAAAGTGAAGTTCTAGGTTCAAAATGTGCATACGCTTTCTGTTTGTGTAGAGGTATAGGATAATAAATCATTGTCGCTACACCACGTTCATTCATAAATGTAGCAAAACCATCGCGTTTTCCGTTAGGAATGCGAAGCGTGAATTGGTGGTACGTGTGGTTTGAAAAAGATTCTTTTATAGGTAGTTCTACCCCATTCAAAGATTCAAAAGCACTCAGATACTGTTCCGCTATACCAACTTTGGCGGTTAATGCTAGCGGTAAGTGATCCAACTTAATACAGAGTGCTGCGGCCTGAATAGGATCTAACCTCGAATTCACCCCTAATTGATCATGATGGTATTTTTTACTCTGCCCATGACTTGCAATGGACTTTACTTTTGCAAGTAACATTGAATTCGTAGTAGAGATCGCCCCTCCATCACCTAGTGCGCCTAGGTTTTTCGTTGGAAAGAAACTAAACGTCCCTAAAGCCCCTACGGTACCAGCGTATCTTCCTACATATTTACCCTCTGTAAAAGATGCACCAAAGGCTTGAGCGGTATCCTCCACAATAGGAATGCCCGGAGCACTATTTTCTAACGCCTCAATATCCGCACATTGGCCGTAAAGATGCACAGCTATTATCGCGGCAGTTTTATCAGAAAGTACGGATTTGACTGAATTAGGATCTATAGTAAAGGTCGATTCGTTGACATCACACCAAACCGCGACAGCTCCTAATAACCCAATTACTTCAGCGCTTGCAGCATAGGTAAACGCGGGTACTATTACCTCATCACCTACCTTAATATCAAGAGCCATAAGTGCAATTTGAAGTGCATCAGTACCGTTACCTACACCGATCACTGGCGCACCTAAATATGTGGATGCTTTCGATTCAAATTCGTGAAGGACAGCACCTCCAATGTATCCTCCGCTGTGTACTACAGAAAGTACAGCCTCATCCAAATCGCGCTGGTACGGCGAATGAATTTTAGGTAAATCTACCATTGGAATTGGCTTCATCATCATCTATGAATTATACTGCAAAATAGGGCGAATACGCTAGGTTAAAAAATATTAACTAGTCCAGCTTGAGCCAGCGCAATTGAGCCATTCGTTTCCCATCAATCAGACGAATAATATACAAACCGGTGCTTCCCGGTATATTTAATTGTTTTCGATGGGCTCCTATCGGCAAATGTTCGAATAGAATTTGCTCACCTTGGGGATTAATTACCATTAATTCGGCGGCAGTACTTGTGGGAGAAAACACCAATTCGACCCATTCGTTTCCAGGATTTGGAAAGGCCGCCAATTCCGGTATAGTATCTGATCGTGACCAGTTATTGTCTCCAGACTTCTTAACTCCTTTAGCTGGACACAATAATGCGCTTGGAGGTTGACTAGAAGTATACAATAAGTAAACCGTGTCTTTTCCAATCGTTATATGATTGCTATTGACCTTTGAAAAACTAGTGTTATCGGCGTACAGGTAGTGGTATGACCCGTTGTAACTTATACTCGCTGACGGCGCAAAACTACCCGTGATATCAAACAGTACCTGCTGATTAAATGTATTGTGTCCTTGATGCAATTCTAGTTTTTCTAGACCTTGAAAACTCACACCTACCGTATTATACTTAAAAGAATTCCCCGCATTTTTAGCCAATTTCAATTGGCCCTTTATTGCTTTTATTCCCAAAGAATTGTGAGAAAAATCACAGCAAAACACATGCGTTTTAGCTTGCTGTGATTGCAATCCAACGCCGCTGTTTGAGGAAAAACTGCAAGATTCCAACTGCACCCACTTACCTGGACCGTTAAGAATTAACCCAATAGCATTATTGTGAAAAATCGAGCGTTCAAGAACGTAATCTCCACCTGTAATGTGCGCACCTGTGTTATTACCTGTAAACGAATTTGCTGAGAATAACTGCGGTGCAGTCATTGCCTGTACGCCTAAATATGCATCAGAAATGGTTGTATTCGCCAT
>JAHEKP010000001.1:0-73333 GCA_024638285.1 Cryomorphaceae bacterium | reverse complement strand
AATCTCCACCTGTAATGTGCGCACCTGTGTTATTACCTGTAAACGAATTTGCTGAGAATAACTGCGGTGCAGTCATTGCCTGTACGCCTAAATATGCATCAGAAATGGTTGTATTCGCCATACTCCACGATACGGAATCATGAAGTAATAATGCTGGACTCCCGCCCTTAAATATGCAATGTTGAATCTCTACAGTCCCGCTAGAGACTAAAAGTGATGTGTTTTGCTTTTTTCCTGTTTTAATAAATTGGGTGTTCCAAAATTGCGATGCATTCGATAAATGAATCGTAGCAATCGAACTAAGGGTTACGCTACATCTATCAAGTACAAACTGATCTAACTCTGAAGGTATTTCAAGCGTTGTCGAAACACGTATTTGAGCATCTTCGATATGAACAACAGCTCCTTTATTTGCAGAAATGTTCGCAGAATCACTGAACGTATAATGGCCGAAGCCTTGGGGATGAAAAATAGCATCTGTCTCTAGCTGTAGCCTTCCTTGAAATTGAATTTTACCATGATCTAAAACGATAGAAACTCCTTTCTCTACTATTAAAGCACCATGAATTCCGATTTCTAGTTGACTACCGGATTGAATAAATAAGGAGGCTCCTTTGTGTAGAACTATAGCGCTTGAATTGTTTACTCGAATTGACGCTTTTCGATCTTGACCATCCCCTATTTGTAGCGTCCCATAAATGTGTAGTGTATCAGAGGAACAACCACGACCTACAAAACAATGTACTTCTTGTATCGAAGCACTTTGAATAGTGGAATTTACAGAACCCATGGCACCACTTAATCCGAGTCCCAATGTTCTATTTTCAGGTACGATTACCTTACCTAAATCACCTTGTGTGGCTCCGTGATACGCATGGAGTTGCGCAATGTTAAAATCTGCTTTTAAACTATCACTTACGGTTTGATCATAAATGGAGCGCAATTGAGCCAATCCAAACGCAATGATTGCAGAATCAGCACTAATATGCGCTTGATTTGGACCTGCATTATCGTGAACCATTCCAGGAGCTATAAAATGATGAAAAGAATAATCCGGAAGGTTACGCAGCGGTTGACGCACCAAACTGTCTCCTACATCTAATGCGCTAAATGAAGGAATAAAGCAATGCGTTGCACTGTAGATTTTACTCAGTACTGGAAGTTCAAATGAGGCGGCAGTTGCCGTCCATCCACCCGGCACTTCTTCATAGTTTAAAGGAAACTTATGCTTTGCGACTGAAGACGCACCTGAAGTCATTCGCAATTTCAGTTTAGAAAGTCTTTGATTGGTGCGGTTTTGCCGTTTGGCAATTGCCTTAGTAATCAGTGCTTTTGAAACTCCCGGTACATAAGGACCTAATTCGGCGATAAATTGGACTTTTCGTGCGGAGCATTCAGCGGTCCAATTCATTTGAAGAGCCATTACGAATTGTCGATACGAGGTTGCATGAAACAAATACGTCCCTGCATGATTATGTCCAACAGCCTCAGACCCAAAGACTAAAAGTGAATCACGATAGCCGGTCAAATTAAAACTGATTGTATCGGGGTGCACTCCTAATGCGTGCCGCACACAGATTTGAGATTTAATACCGTGCATGAAATAGCGACTGAATGGATCCGCCAAAGTTCTTGGTATTCCCATATCACTGCCGTTTACAATAGCAAATCGACGCATTCCTTGGGGTAGCGAACCCGCCAACCTCAAGGTCTCTTCATGCGCTTTAAAGGCCTTAGGATCAAGGTGTGTCACTAACAACTCTTGTGCCGCTTTAGAATTTAAGACCCGGATCCAAGGATCCCTTGCCATGGGCACAAAAGGCAATAATTCGGCATAATATCTGCTCGCTGCTTGTAATCCTACAGGAATAAAGGCGCCACGATGCGGAACATCAAAGGAACCGTAACCAACAATCGGGTAACAACAGCCGGCATTTGCAAGATCATTAATGGCCATTTTGGCAATGAGTCCACCCATTGATGCTCCTATCAGTGTAATCTCAGCAGCAGAGTTCTCTTCATTGATCCATCGTAGCGTTCGTAATACATTTACTTCATTGTCTTTAAGCGATAGTTTTGCTTCTCGAAAATCTAGATGTACAATATCAAAACCTTCTGTTGTTAGGGAATCATACAACCAACTCAAAGGCTGTATGTGTTGGAAGATTCGATCACCGTTTTCGTTAAACACATAGCCACTACTTATACTCTTAAAAGTAAGATAGCCATAAGGCTGAATAGAGGATTCAAAGCCTTCAATAATTACGACTGGTCTTTGAAAGCCCACGACGGGATTGGCATATCTTACAGTCACCCGAGCACCTTCTGTAGGAGTTGCAGTAGCTATGCAGGTTGGAGAAGGCAATTGATCAGTTAGAAATTCTCTATGTGCTGTTGGCGTATTAAATACAATATTGACTTTTAAAGTACTCTCAGCGGTTTTCCCGTTTTTATAACCACGAATACGGAGTTGTTTAACTGTGCTTTCTGTTTGAGAGGAAGCGCTTTGATATGAAATAGAGAGCAGTTGATTAATATTGATTTTCCTGAAACCAATTCCATCGGCAAAGTCAACACAAATACTATCTATGCCGCCGATATTCTCAAATACCTCGCTTTGATCAAGTTTAAAGGTTACCAAAGCCGTATTAGTTTCACTGTAGACGGATGAATGCAGAACAGATCCTATAAATGTGGTATCACGAAGAACCGCTTGCTGAGCCAGTTTTAGTGGATCTCCCTGATATACAATATATTGACCTTGATCGTCTATGGAAATGTATTCGTCTACTAAATCGAATTGGCCGTGATGAAAATCTAAATATCCGAGGGCTAATGAGTTTGAATCTAAAGTGTTGAAGGTTGCCCAGAGCAACATAAGAGGAACATCTACCTTATCTCTATATTTCCCCTCTAATTTCAATGTATCCCAGGGTAAGAGCCGAAGGCTATTTTGTGTACATAATCCATTTGTTGAATCGCGTAATTGACTATGATATAAATCCATATACACATACTGCAACCGCTCGATGTTCGCACTTCTGCCGGGAATCTCACCGTTATGAAAATGAAGGTCTAAAGGACTCTCATGGGTAAATAAATGCACGGAACTAACATCGTGTAATAATCCCGTTTCAAAGATTTGAACGGGTAATTTTTCATAGATCCAATCCAATGAATCCTGCAATTGAGCGTGAGAGTTAGAGGGTACGAGGATATATGGTATCCAAATAAATGAGCGTAGTAGTGCTTTCATAGCGTGCGTTATTTGAGGTTTCTATTCAAATTGGCACGTCTAATCCTCAAAATCAATTTTTGTCAAGAACTAAAAGTTGCGAACAAAAAAAGCCCCCAATCCTAACGGATTGGGGGCTTTTGAATTTTTTCTTTGCGGTAGCTTACATCGCGCCATCAAGTTTAGCTGCAAGTACCTGCTTGCTTGTTGCTCCTACTTGCTTATCTACGATCTCACCGTTTTTGAATACTAAAAGGGTTGGGATATTGCGTACACCAAACTGTTGAGCAACTGCACCATCCGTGTCTACGTTCAATTTTCCTACAACGGCTTTTCCTTCATAATCACCTGCCAATTCATCAACAACTGGTCCAACCATGCGGCAAGGGCCACACCATTCTGCCCAGAAGTCAACCAATACAGGCTTGTCTGATTTCATTACAACTTCTTCAAAGTTTGCTTCTGTTATTTCGAGTGCCATAAAAAATATATTTCTTTTTCTTAATTCAAAAGTAGGACCAATTTAGCCTTGTAACCTATAGGCTCCACCTATGAGGTCATTGATGTTATCCACACTAAATGCACCGATTCTGTTAAAAACCTTATTGTACCAGTACCAACTGCGCTGTACCCTCTTTACGAACGATATACGACCCGCGCGGCCAATCCATGATATCTAGAACACCACCATTCGGTAAATCGCCTTCAAAATAAATACTACCCCGTGAATCCGCGATTTGAATAAAACGATCATGACCTGAAGCTTTTAGTTCGAGGACATTGGATGCTGGGTTAGGGAAACACTTCCATGACCTACCCGCTAGCTCATTCGCTCCTATGTGCAGGGCAAGACCAAAAGAAAAACTTCCAATATATCCATTTGCCGTGGTATCTAATGGTATCCAACGCTCTGGAAAAGTACTGGCTATATCAAACGGGAGAAGCGAATCTCCTTCAAAATACAGCTGGGTTACTAATGTATCTGTAAACCAAGGGTCTGCGAAATAACTTTTAATGTGGATGTGCGAAGGACGAAAGGGATAAATACCCGGCAATTCGGTAAAAATGACAGTCGACTTCCCTGTAAGCTCTAACTTTCCACGATAAGCAAAATCATTTGGGTTGCCGTCAACATTACTGTATTCTCCTTGTGCGTTTGCATGCCATAGCTCCACTATATAACTGCTCGAAACTGTATCTAAGTCAAGTGTATCGCAATCTAAGGAAACGAAGAACGTCAACTGCAAACCTCGAGCAGTGTCCTTAATTCCTGGGGCAAGTGTGTCGTTCGTTACAAGCGGTGCATTTTGGATGAAATATGGCCCCAATTGGTCAGCGCTCGTTAAACAATTCACTTGCGCCATCGAAGGGATTGCTGCTAAAAAGAGTATGCACGAAATCCAACTTCTCATTTAACTAATTACTTTAGGTTGTAAATGGTCGTGTTGTTCTAAAACCTGAAGTAAATCCTTCGCAATAGTCACTTTAAATTCTTTTACGGGAAGTTTAATATCAAGTTTTTCCTCAAGATCGATCACATGCAACTTCACGCGCTTTTTACCCGGATGCAGGGACAATAGCTCATGAATTTCATCTACCAACGGCGTTGTAAGCTGCTCGAGGTCCAGTTTAATTTCAAGACTTTTACTACTTTCCTCTAAGACTTCCGAAAGTAAACGCACCTCTGCAACATCTACACTCAAACGTTCAATAAAACCCTCCCCTTGTCGCTGATTAAACTTCCTGCCCCGCGCTCTGATGAATAGTAATTGCTCGTTATCAAAAAAGTGACGGAATTTGAGGTAATCTTCACCAAAGAGTTTGAATTCATAATCCCCGTGAAAATCCTCAAGTCGAAAGATTCCCCAACCTTTGCCCATTTTTGAAATTCTATGCTGGGCATCAGTGACTATACCTGCAACGGTTACATCCCGACCCAAAATACGCTCCACATGATTCAAACGACTCAAAGAGGCGTTGCAGAAATATTTAATCTCAGTTCTATAGTCATCAAGCGGATGAGAACTGAGGTACATTCCATTGATCTCCTTCTCTTTTTTCAGGGCAACAATGGATGGCCATTCGGGAACGTCAGGCATAGTGGGCGGTGGAAGTTCCTCTCCGGAGCCTTCACCAAACAATGAAGCCTGGGCACTTTCAGCATCGTTTTTCTTGCCTTGAACGTATTTGATGGCTTTTTCAACAAAACTACGCCCGCCTTCCTCTTCAGAGAAGTACATTGCACGATGCGTACCCTCAAAATCATCCATCGCTCCGCCAAGGATGAGGCATTCGATGGTTTTTCTGTTTGCTTGTCGGAGGTCGATGCGCTCGAGTAGATCAAAGAGGTTTTTGAATTGGCCACCGTCCTCTCGCTGCGCAATAAGTTCTCGAACCGCATTTTCGCCAACACCTTTCATGCCGCCCATTCCAAAACGAACAGCACCTTTCGGGTTTACTGAGAATCGCAATAAACTTTCATTTACAGATGGCCCCAGAACGGGTAGACCAATGCGGCGGCACTCTTCCATAAAAAAGGTCACTGTCTTTAAATCCGACATGTTATTTGACAAAACAGAGGCCATAAATTCAGCCGGATAGTGTGCCTTTAGATAGGCCGTTTGATACGCAACCCAAGCATAACAGGTAGAATGCGATTTATTAAAGGCATAAGAAGCGAATGCTTCCCAATCCTTCCATACTTTTTCGAGGACGTCTCTATGATGACCGCGCTCCTCTCCACCGTCTAAGAACATGGGCTTTAACTTGTCAATAATAGACTTCTGTTTTTTACCCATACCCTTACGAAGCATATCAGCCTGACCTTTGGAGAAACCTGCCAATTCCTGCGACAAAAGCATTACTTGCTCCTGATATACGGTAATTCCGTAGGTCTCTTTGAGTTTACCCTCCATGGCATCTAAATCGTAAACGATTTCCTTACGGCCGTGTTTTCTATCGATAAACTCTGGTATGTATTCCAATGGACCTGGTCGATACAAGGCGTTCATTGCAATGAGATCCGCAAATTCTGTTGGTTTAAGTTCTTTCAAATATTTTTGCATTCCAGCACTTTCATACTGGAAAATCCCCACGGTCTCTCCTCGTTGAAATAGTTCGTAGGTTTTAATATCATCAAGCGGAAAACTATCTGGGTCTAAATCTACATCGTGACGCTGTTTAACCAATCGACAAGCCTCCTTGATAATGGTCAGGGTACGAAGGCCTAAAAAGTCCATTTTGAGTAATCCCGCATCTTCCACTACAGAATTATCGAATTGAGTACACCACATTTCCGAATCCTTCGCACGAGCAACCGGGACCAATTCTCGAATATCGCTAGGCGTAATAATTACCCCACAAGCATGAATACCCGTATTTCTTACGGAACCTTCCAGAACGCGCGCTTGATTAATAGTCATTGCCTCTAGCGAATCCCCTTCCGCTAGTGCTTTGAGCTGTTGAACTAAAGCAGCGTCTTCAGATCCGAATTTGCTTCTCAATTCCTTGTCCTCCAATTCCCAAAGCTTTTTAAGCTTGGTCATATCCGGAATAAGCTTCGCTATGCGATCAGTATCAGGTAAAGGCAATTCTAAAACCCGACCAGCATCGCGTATAGAACTTTTTGCCGCCATAGTACCATAGGTTATGATTTGGGCAACCTGAGAAGAGCCGTATTTATCAATAACATACTGGATGACCTTATCACGACCTTCGTCGTCAAAGTCAATATCAATATCAGGTAGTGACACACGTTCTGGATTTAAAAAACGCTCGAACAGTAAATCGTATTTAATAGGATCCACATTTGTAATCCCTGTGCAATAAGCCACGGCAGATCCGGCTGCTGATCCACGCCCGGGCCCTACACTTACCCCCATTTGACGTGCAGCTTCACAAAAATCTTGAACAATCAAGAAATACCC
Organism: Cryomorphaceae bacterium; assembly: GCA_024638285.1. Taxonomy (GTDB): domain Bacteria; phylum Bacteroidota; class Bacteroidia; order Flavobacteriales; family Schleiferiaceae; genus UBA10364. The sequence continues at coordinate 66,172 of JAHEKP010000001.1, read as the reverse complement.
TGGATAACCCGTACGTGCAATAGTCTCAAGCTCAAAATCTAAGCGTTCCGTTATCTCCAATGTTAGGTCGTCGTAACGCGTTTTAGCGCCTTCGTAAGTTAAATGGCGTAAATAAGCGTTTTCTCCACGCTGTCCCCCATCTATCTTGTCTTGAGGATCTTGAAATTGCTCCGGAATATCAAATTCAGGGAGTAAAACATCACGCTCCAAAGGATATAATTCTACTTTATCTAAGATCTCTTTAGTAGTATTTAAAGCTTCTGGCATATCCGAAAACAGCGCTACCATTTCCTCCTTACTCTTAAAATAGAACTCTTGGTTTGGGAAGCCATAACGAAAACCACGACCACGACCGATAGGTGTGCTCTTTTGTGCACCCTCTTTAACGCACAGCAAAATATCGTGCGCCTCAGCATTTTCCTGAGTCAAATAGAAGGTATTGTTAGCCGCGATGTATTTTATACCGTATTCTTTGGCATATTTTAGTAATTGAAGGTTGACGTGGTCCTCTTCTTCAAGGCCGTGCCGATTCAATTCCAAGTAAAAATCCTCACCAAACTGTTCTTGCCACCATTCCAAAGCTTCACGAGCCTGCGACTCACCTACGTTTAGGTATAAATGTTGTATTTCCCCGCGCAGTCCTCCGCTCAAGACAATCAAATCTTCCTTGTGTTCAAGGAGATAGGCTTTATCAATTCTAGGGACGTAATAATAGCCATTCAGCATGCCTTCGCTGCTCAGCTTAGCAAGATTATGATACCCATTTTTATTCTTCGCGAGCACAACGATCTGGTAGCCGTCGTCTTTCTTACTGCGATCCAAACGGTCGTCGCAAACGTAGAATTCGCAACCAATAATACCAACAAACGGATACTCTTGAGGTGGTTCGTTCAATTCACCTCGTTTCACTTTTTCATTATGCTCAAAGGCCTCGCGGTTTCCAGGAACACTCATAACCGCGCGGTTAAAGTGGAAGGCCCCCATGATATTGCCTAAATCTGTCAAAGCAACACCGGCATGACCGTTTTCAACGGCTGCCCGCACCAATTCACTAACCACGGTCGTTGCTTGAAGAATAGAAAACTGACTGTGGTTGTGTAAATGCGCAAAATCAACATCGGCTGCATGCAGTTCTGAGGTTGATGTAGCTTTAGATGCGGCATCCCCTTCCAAGCCTTTTGCCCTCTTTTTTTGTGCTTCATCAACCGCTAATCCTATAGCCTCTATGGGTGCTGTGTTGGCAGCGTAGAATCCATCCAGAAATGCAGTAGGTTTACCCATAGACTCCGGGGTAATGACCTTTAAACGCAGTAATTCTAAAAATACACGTGATGTAGCTTCAACATCAAAGGCAGCATTATGTGCTTCAGCGAACCCTTCATTAAACAAATGAAGGTGCAATTCTTCCAGCTTTGGAAGTTTAAATTTACCTCCCCTTCCACCGGGCAATTCACATAATTTGGCAGTTGTTTCCGTACAGGAATCTAACGGTTTTTTTGCGTCCAATGGATTTGCTCCCTGGACCCTGTAATACTCACATCCTGTAACATTCAGATCGAAGTTTACATTGTGACCAACGAGGTACTCGCATTTTTCAAGAGCCAATTCAAAATCTGCCAGAACATCTACTAGCGGCCTGCCCTCATTCTTCGCTCTTTCAGTAGAAATACCGTGCACTTTCGTAGCATTAAAAGGAATGTCAAAGCCGTCCGGATAAATAATATGATCCTGAACTTCTACTAATGCACCATTCTCATCATGGATTTGCCAAGCCAATTGGACCACACGTGGCCAGTTGTCCAAATCCGTAATGGGGGCATTCCAATCCTTTGGAAAACCGGTAGTTTCAGTATCAAATATTAAAAACATAGAGGCGTCGCGTCGCTATTGAGGTATTCCCAAAGCTAACAAAACTATACACCTTCTTAAAGGAGTGTGAATAACTATTGACTACTTAACAATGCATTGAAAAGCAATACGTTATGTCTTTTTCAAAGAAAAAAAAGGATGTGGATCTTGAGGCAAAGAAGCGAAGGGATGTGCTTCAGAATCTACTGTACTTATTTGAGATTCGCGCATACCGTGAACGATACTGATTGCAGGTTGTGCATCACGTTCTGTGAAACCGTTTTCATCCAATATGTGTGCATAAGAACGCGAATGCAATTCCGTAAATCCTTCAGTAAAATCAAAAGACCAGCTATCAAAGCGTAAGCTGCGGTGAATCCTTCCTCCCTTTTCTACGACATCTACTGGCAAGGTTGCTGCATTAATACTCAAGAACCAGCGCACATTTGCATTTTTAAAGAACAAAACGCCAGAAGCACGATCGTGCGAGCGAAGGTGCACTTTTTGCTGCTTTAGCGGACCAAAAATCCAGTGCAACATGTCGAAGAAATGCACACCGATATTAGTAGCAATTCCACCACTTTTCTCTTCATCACCCTTCCACGAAGCATAATACCAATTCCCGCGTGAAGTGATGTAGGTCAACTCCACGTCAAAGACATGGTTAGGATCTGCTTTTAATTGGTCTTCTACTTGCTTTTTTAATTCTATAACGCGTTCATGCAAACGCAACTGAAGGATAGTAAACACCTTTTTTTCAGTACTTTGACTTACCGAACTTAAACCATCTATATTCCATGGTCTCAAGGTTAGCGGCTTCTCACAAATACAGTGCGCATTCATGCGCAGCGCATAGCGAATGTGACTGTCGTGCAAATAGTTTGGAGAACATACACTAATGTAATCAACGCCTTGTCCACGCTCTGACAGCTTGTTCAGATGACGATCGAAACGCTCGAATTCTGTGAAGAATGCTGCCGTTGGAAAATAGGCATCCAAATGCCCTACGCTATCGCTAGGATCATAGGCTGCAACCAACACACCTCCAACATCTTTAATCGCTTTTAAATGTCTTGGCGCGATATAGCCTGCTGCTCCTATTAGCGCGAATCGCTTCATTTATCCTATTCTTTGATCGTATGTAGATCCCATCGAAGGATTATCCCCCATTAACCGGGCCATCATTTGTTTTTTCACAATATTGAAAATAACCATGTGTACGTCTTCCGTGACTTCCATATCCATGACGGGTGCGTGCACATTGATAGTTGCGATTTGAGCAATTTTACCGCCTTTAAAGCCACTTAATGCGACTGTCGTAGCGCCTTTTTCATTCGCATATTCCATCGCAGCCACTACGTTTTTACTATTGCCCGATCCACTAATACCGATGACTAAGTCGTCCGGTTGTAAGAAATTCTTTAGAGGCTCTATAAAAATGCTTTCCCAGCCGATATCATTGGCAATAGCCATCATTGAGGGAAGATTATCGTTTAAACAGATCATCTTGAATCGTTTATCCAATCCATAGCTAGCACCCTTTAAGAAATCACCAGCAGCATGAGAGGCAGAAGCGCCAGATCCACCATTTCCCATGGTGTAAATGTTCCCTCCCTTTTCATAGGTAGTATGGAACGCATCAACCAATTGATCCAAACTCGTGGAGTCTAGAGCGTCGAGCGTTGTTTTTACAAGGTCAATATATTGTTGTGCGCGCATCTTTTTCAGTCTAATTACGAATTGGCCACTAAAATAACTGAATTATTCGCGCCATCGTATAAATCCTACCACACTCATTGCAGAATATATTACCATGAGTGCGGAATATACCCAAAGTCCTTTCGCACCATATAAAATAACTGAAGCAATGTTTAATGGTATCCAGTAATGAAATGCGGTACGAATTCTTTTTGCTTCCTGCCAAGTCGCCCATAATCCAAAGACTGTGGTACATGCGTCAAAATAGGCGTAAGACACACCGGGTAATGTATTAAGAGCATATCCTAAACCGAGCGTTGCAGGAATCCCAAGCAAAGCCAGATATTGAAATTTGAGAGGAAGCGAAACCAACGCAACGCGTTCACTAGAGGATTTTGCATACCATTGGCTCCAACCATAAAAACCCATCAGAACGTACACAAAATAGAGTCCGCTTTCCGCATACAAGCCAGATCTAAAAAATAAGACCACAGAAAGTGCAGAGGAAAGGGTTCCAAATGGCCACGCCCAAGCCTTTCGTTCGATTAATCCATATAGGAACAGTAATCCTAGCAGCGTCGCGCTCCATTCTAAAAGTATATCTGTAGACATAAAAAAACCCCGAGCTTTTCACTCGGGGCTAATGTAAAGGGAATCTGCGAAGATTAAACCAATTCTTGAACCAAGTCCGCAGCTTCTTGTAAAGCGATCGCACTGTGAACCTCTAGTCCACTCTCGTCAATTAATCTCTTTGCTTCTACGGCATTGGTCCCTTGGAGACGAACAATGATCGGCACGTTAATATTGCCCATGTTCTTATAGGCATCCACTACACCTTGAGCCACGCGATCACAACGAACGATGCCACCAAAAATGTTTACTAAGATTGCTTTAACGTTTTCATCGCGAAGAATAATACGGAAGGCTTGCTCTACACGAGCTGCATCGGCCGTACCGCCTACATCAAGGAAGTTCGCTGGATTACCACCGGCCATTTTGATAATGTCCATGGTAGCCATTGCAAGACCGGCACCATTGACCATACAACCTACGTTACCGTCAAGCTTTACAAAGTTGAGACCGGCTTCGCCTGCCTCCACTTCTATAGCTTCTTCTTCACGTGTGTCGCGCATTTCGGCGATGTCCTTGTGACGATACAATGCGTTATCATCGATAGTTACTTTAGCATCTACAGCTAAGATTTTATCATCCGAAGTCTTTAGCACTGGATTGATCTCAAATAAAGAAGCATCTGCGCCCTCGTAAGCGCGGTAGAGCGCCGTTACGAATTTAGTCATGTCTTTAAAAGCAGCACCACTTAGTCCTAGATTGAAGGCAATCTTGCGCGCTTGGAAACCTGCAAGACCTACTTTAGGGTCGATTTCTTCTGTAAAAATCAAATGTGGTGTTTCTTCTGCTACGGTTTCGATGTCCATCCCTCCTTCAGTAGAGTACATGATCATGTTACGACCAGTAGAACGGTTGAGTAAAACCGACATGTAGAATTCTGACGTTTCACTCTCCCCAGGATAATACACATCCTCAGCTACCAATACCTGATGCACTTTTTTACCCTCTGCTGAAGTTTGCGGCGTAACCAATTGCATGCCGATAATGCTATTCGCTACTTCCTCCACCTTATCAATGCCCTTTGCGAGTTTTACGCCGCCGCCTTTTCCGCGACCACCCGCATGAACTTGCGCCTTGATAACGTACCATGAGGTACCGGTTTCATCTGTAAGTTGTTTCGCTACTTCAACAGCTTCTGTTGGCGTTTGAGCCACTTTTCCGCGTTGAATACGTACGCCGTAACCGGCTAAAATTTCTTTTCCTTGATATTCGTGGAGGTTCATAGTGTTCCTTGATTTGTCTACAAATTTAGGGTACAACCTTTGAACGATGAACCTTTTTAACCGCTAAAGTTGTTAAATGAATATATCCAATCGATTACCGATATTTGCGCATGCCTAAAACCTACCTAATACTCCTATCTGCTTCCCTATACTTTGGCCTTAGTGCCCAGAATTTGCCAAAAACAGCATCTATCCCAGCGTTGCAGGATGAAGGCATGCAAATCGACGGCACTTTTAATGAGTCACAATGGAATACGGCGGCGAAATTGGCCCCTTTAGAGTGCTACTTTCCAGAACCTTCTACTACGCCGGAAGGTATTTCAGATGATGTCCGATTATTCTACTCTGACAAAGGACTTTATATCGCATTTTCGTTTACCGACAAAAGTGCGCCGATATTGAGTCAATTGACTCCAAGAGATCGCGTGAATGCAAATACAGACTGGGCGCAAATCATCATTAACCCTTTCAACGATGGTTCGAATGATTTCAATTTTTACCTCAGTGCAGCTGGTGTTCAAGGTGATTCTCGTGCGACAAATGACGATAATGAAGATGGAAGCTGGAATGCTGTTTGGTACAGTGCGGTTGTGAAAACAACAAACGAATGGAAGGCAGAAATTTTTATTCCATACCGGGTATTACGAATGCCGCAGACTAAGGACGGAGAAGATCCCAAACCTTGGGGTTTTAACATTAAAAGATCCATTCGTAGTACACGCACCCTCTACAGTTGGAACCGGATAGATAGAAATTTTGATAACGAATCGCTTCAAAGTGGGCTATTAGAGGGTATACGCATAATGAATCCGCCTAAACGTATCAGCTTAAGACCCAACTTTACAGGTTCCGTTTTACGCAATAGCGCAGGTAATACTAGCAGTACAGGAGCGGCAGGAGCCGACATTAAGATTGGACTCAACAAGAGTTTTACGTTGGATATGACGCTGCTTCCTGACTTTTCTCAGGTCGCTTATGATGAGCAATTTGTGAACTTTGAAGCCTTTGAACAACGGTTTGATGAAAACCGTCAATTTTTCACTGAGGGTGTCAATCTGTTCAATAAAGCGGGACTTTTCTACAGCAGACGTATTGGTGGTAATCCTAAAAACTTCACCAATGCCAATCTAGGCGATCTTGACAATACGACGCAGAGTTTTACTCGAATGTTAAATGCTACAAAAGTTTCCGGAACTACGGATAAGAACCTCAGTATTGGGGTACTTAATGCCTTGACGGCAAATAATTATGCTATTGGTAAAGATTCAACGGGTGCCGCTGTCGAGGTACTTACAGAGCCAATGACCAATTATAATGTCTTCGCAATGGACCAGCGTATTGGTACCAATAACTCCATTGGGTTGATTAACACCTATGTACTACGCTCCAACGCTACTGGGTCTACCCGTGACGCACGCGTTTCTGCGGTAACAGCGAATCTCAACCTTTTAAATAACAGCCATTTTTTCAATGCCACTGCCGCACAGAGTAGCGTATACGACATAGACAACCCCTACACCGGTAGCGCTGGTGGCTGGGAAATGGGAAAGCAAACAGGCGCTTGGCGCTGGGAACATGAACTGGACGTGGTCACCCCGAATTTTGATCCAAATGACTTAGGATTCCAACGTAGAGGGAATAAAATCCATCAAGATTTTTCATTCAGTCATCAACTGCTGGCACCTAATGAACGATTGCTTCGTAGAAGAAACCGTGTGACCGTGCAATACCGTCAGTTGCTTGAGCCTCAAAGATTCGAGAGAGTACATTTAGAATACAACTTTTTCGCATTAACAAAGAGCTTTTTAGCGTTCGGATACAACATCGAGGCACGGCCTGAAGAATACGACTTTTACGACCCACGTGTTTGGGGTAGATACCGCATCAATCCCGCTTCATTTTGGCACAACGCTTGGGTAAGCTCCGATTTTAGAAAACCTTTTGCTTACGAAATAAGAGGCGGACAATGGCGCTGGGCAGATTGGGGTGCTCGCGGTTATTATGGCTCTTCCCTCTTGATTTTCAGGGTCAATGACCAATTCAATTTTAGAACTGAAATATCCTTAGGCAACCACAGAAATGTAGGCTGGGCACAAACAGTCTCAACCGACAGTATAGGTATGGCAATGCGAGAGCGTAAAGAATTTTCTCAAAGTTTGGAAGGCCAATATTTGTTTGGGCCCAATTCCTACCTCACCGTAAATGCGCGACATGCCTGGAATAGAATCGACTCCCAAGAACTTTTTCACCTCACTCCTGAGGGCGGCTTAACTCCTTCTTCAGCATATACCGATCAAGATTTACGCATCAACATCTTCAATGTAGACTTCAAATACGTTTGGTGGATGGCACCTGGCCGTGAACTCAATCTGTTGTATCGTGCATCATTTGCGCGTGCAGACGATGCGATTACACTAAATTATTGGAACAACATGAAGGACATCAGCCAAACGGGAACAGATCAGGTCTTTTCTGTTCGCCTAGTATACTTTTTAGATTATGCGGAGTTACTGAAATAGCCTAATTTGCAGCTTATGATCGCGATAAAGGGAATAAAGAAATCGTACGGAACCACAGCGGTTCTTCGTGGCATTGATGCAACCATCACCTCAGGTGATTTTGTGAGTATTGTAGGTCCTTCAGGAGCGGGTAAAAGCACTCTACTTCACCTTATCGCAGGATTGGATGCTCCAACAGCAGGCACCATAGATTTCGAAGGTAACGCCATTCATGATTTAGATAAATCAGCTCTAAATCAGATGCGCAATGAAAAGATTGGCTTAGTCTTCCAGTTTCACAACCTACTGCCCGAGCTAACAGCTTTAGAGAACGTACTTCTTCCCCGCTGGATCGGTAAAAAAATGGATGAGGCAGCAGAAAAAGATGCACTAGAAAAATTAGACTTTTTAGGGATTGCTGATCGTGCACACCATTTACCCAATGAACTCAGTGGTGGCGAACAACAGCGCGTAGCCATTGCAAGAGCACTCATCAATAATCCTAGGATTTTACTTGCAGATGAACCAACAGGAAATCTGGATAGTGCAAATGCGAACGCCGTACATGAATTATTAGTTCAACTGAACGAAGAATTTGGTCAAACAGTTGTCGTGGTTACGCACAATGATCAGCTCGCAGCACTGGGCAAGAAACAGTGGATCATGAACGACGGACTGCTAAAAGCTTAATTCCTTCAAAATTTATGAAGCAGTTATCGCGGGAAGAATTGGCTCAATTTTTAAAAGAAAAGGCCGACCAATACGCAAAATACAGCTTCGTGCAGGACGATCCCATTCAAATCCCTCATTCCTTCTCTACCGCCGAGGATATTGAGATTAGTGGCCTTATCGCCGCCACGCTTTCATGGGGCAACAGGAAGACCATTATAGCGAAAAGCAACGACCTTATGGACCGTATGGACCGTTCGCCGGCTGAATTTATTCGTGGAGCAAGTGAGTCCGATCTTGAGACTTTTAATGGGTTTGTGCACCGTACGTTCCAATCCGAAGACATTAAAGGTCTTGCTCGCAGCCTCCAAAAACTCTATAAAGAGCACGAAACTTTAGGTGATTTTTTCAAAGTACATGTGCGCAAAGAGGATTCCCATTTGGGCCTAGCGTTTCAAGAATTCAAAGGGTATTTATTGGATAATGGACTCCCCCTACGCGCAAGTAAACACTTTGGCGACCCCAGTAAGGGCAGTGCATGTAAGCGATTAATCATGTTTACTCGTTGGATGGTACGAAGTAATAAAGAAGGTATAGACTTTGGCCTGTGGGATATAAATCCTGCCCTCTTATCCCTGCCTTTAGATGTGCATAGTGGTCGAGTAGCCAGGAGTTTAGGACTGTTGAAAAGGAAGCAAAACGACTGGAAAGCCGTTTTAGAATTGGACCAGTCTATTCGAAAAATTGAACCCCTTGATCCAGCACGTTTAGATTATGCACTTTTTGGATTGGGCGTTTACGAAGGTTGGAAATGATCTAAAGTGCCATGAGGCCCTCAATCTTTGTCGCCTTTTTGTAGCGGTCGATAATACTATCTACATCGAGCATCATTTCTTTAGCGCTCACTGAAACGAATTTACCGGTCTTTGAAGGACGCAGTTCTATCTGAGCAATTTTAGTATCAAAAAGCGCCTCTACTTCTGCGATCTTCTTATTATCTGCCGGAATAATAAACTTGAACAGAAATACCGCGGGCCAATTGCGATCTTCCAGCTGTGCACGTAATCCTTCATAGGGGTCTTTACTCATGATATTCTCAGGTTAGAGAGACAAAAGTACATCATCTTCAAGAGACCATGTACGTAAAAACTGTTGGGAAGCAATGAGGTCAGGATGCAAATACCGGTCTTCATCAATGACAGGAACCAACTCCTGAAAAGATGCTATAAAGCGCTGCATGGTTGGGCTGATATTGGCCTCACGCAAGTGCAGTGCCTGTGATGCATTCAGTAATTCAATACCTAGAATTTGGTATAAATTGTCTACCACTTTGACCAATTTTGTAGCAGCGTTCGCTCCCATACTCACATGGTCTTCTTGCCCGTTTGAACTCTCAATACTATCTGCAGACGCCGGAGTGCAATATTGTTTATTCTGGCTAACAATTCCAGCCGCTGTGTATTGCGCGATCATCAGTCCGCTGTTCAGGCCAGGATTTGGGGTTAAGAAAGGCGGCAAACCTCTCCTACCCGATATTAATTGATAGGTACGACGTTCAGAGATTGAACCTAATTCGTGTAGTGCAAGTGCCATGTAATCCAGCACCAAAGCCAGAGGTTGACCATGGAAGTTTCCTGCGCTAACTACTGCATCTTCTTCTTCTAAAACAACCGGATTGTCTGTTGCGGAATTCACTTCCGTTTCAATCACTTCCATCGCATGCCATAAAGCGTTTTTCGTGGCGCCGTGGACTTGCGGCATGCAACGAAAACTGTAAGGATCTTGCACGTGCACTTTCTCATTGTGCATGATAGGCGCCTCATTCAGCCATTGAAATAAACGCTTGGCTGTCAGCACCTGACCACGTTGAGGTCGCGTGGCATGAACACCTTTTGAAAAAGCCTCAATTCTACCGTCGTGCGCTGCTGTGGATAGAGCGCCTATGAAATCAGAGAAATAATCCAATCTACGAGCATGTAGCGTAGCGTAGATCCCATGAGCAGACATGAATTGGGTACCGTTTAAAAGGGCTAAACCCTCTTTCGATGCCAAGGTATGGGTGGCCCAAGCTTTGGGGCCTAATTGGCCCAACACCTCTTTAGTTTCACAAATTTCTCCTTGAAACCAAAGACTTCCTTCTCCTAATAAAGGTAGGCTCATGTGTGCGAGCGGAGCAAGATCACCGCTCGCTCCTAAGGAACCTTGCGCATAAATTACCGGTAATGCACCACTATTGTAGAGCTGGACTAAGCTCTCACATACCTCGAGGCGAACACCACTGACTCCTACAGCGAAACTTTTCAATTTTAAGGCAATGATCAACCGGACTATAGGCAGCATCACGTGATCACCTGTCCCGCAAGCATGCGAGCGAACCAAATTTGTCTGTAAGGTTCCTAAATCTTCGGCGTCCACTTCAATGGAACATAAACTTCCAAAGCCCGTATTCACTCCATAAATGGGGGCTACACTACGTGCGGATTTTTCTTCAAGAAATTTTCTTGATGCTGCGATACGCGATTGGGCGGTTTCAGATAGAGCGATTTCTACTGAACCGTCTGCAATGGACTGATAATCAATATATGATAGAGGCGCGGTTCCTATTTCGAGTCGTTTCATGTGCTGTGATTAAGGAACCACAAAGTACGCCACATCGTCTTTAATACCGCACAACTGCGAACCTTGATGCCAAAATTGGGTTTAGAATCTTAGAATAAGTAACTATGAAACACTACGTAATCGTTGGCGGAAGCAAAGGAATTGGTAAAGCAACAGCTGAACTACTCGCCTCAGAAGGACACCAAATCACGGTATTTAGCAGAACGCCTTATGAAGGACCTGCACACACTATTGAATGGGAAGAGTTTGATGTACTCACGGATTCTTGGGACGACATTATGCCGGAAAATATTGACGGACTCATGTACAGTGTTGGCTCGATCAACCTAAAACCATTCCGTGGACTAAAACCAGAGGTTTTTGAAGCAGATTTTCAGTTGCAAGTCATGGGCGCCATTAAAGCCCTTCAGGCTGCGCAAAAGAACTTCAATAAAGAAAGCATCGCGTCTTGCGTTTTGTTCTCCACAGTTGCCGTTCAACGTGGAATGCCTTTTCATGCTACAGTGAGCACATCAAAAGGGGCGATCGAGGGATTGACTCGCGCCATTGCTTCAGAGTGGGCGCCGAAAGCACGCATCAACTGCATCGCACCGAGCCTTACTGATACCCCGTTAGCATCAAAACTGCTAAGTACTCCGGAAAAGAAGGACGCGATTGGGGCGAATAACCCAATGAAACGTGTTGGCGAAGCAGCTGATATTGCTGAGATGGCAGCATTCCTACTGGGCGAAAAAAGCAGTTGGATGACAGGTCAGATCGTTCATATTGACGGTGGACAGAGCGTACTTTAACCATGTGGAAGGAATCGTTTACAGCAGCAGCATTAGACGGTCTTGAACGTAGCGAGCGCACTGGACTAGTGAATGCCGTTTCTGGTGTGCGTACGGCCTTTCTCGCACTATCAGGTATAGACGGTAATTGGAATGCGGGTGTCTTTACCAATGTTACACACGTTGGAGCCAACCCGGCTTGTATGAGTATCTTATTCCGACCAGATAATGGCAATAGACATTCCTATACCAATTATCAAAAATTCAAACGCATCACCCTAGTCGCACTCCCGGAAGAGGAAATGCAGCGACTGCATGATTGCAGCGCTTCTTACCACGCAGAACTATTTGAATGGGAGCATTTGGAAGGGCATTGCGAGGTTATAGCGGGATGGACCCATCCTATACCAACTACTGCCTTGTGGGCAGTAGAATTGGAATGGGAGGAAAGTTTTAAGCTGAAAAACGATTGCATATATACTGTAGGTCGCGTTCAAAACGTAGGATTAGGTGATGCCCTACTACGTAGAGACCGCACTTTACACTTCGAGAAACCGCCTCTATTGGCACTGGGATTGCAACATTATTTTACACCACAATCCATCGCACAACTCCCCTTTCCAGAAGTAAAATCAACTAAAAGTGACGGCTAAGCAATCCATTCATATTGTTTGGTTTAAACGCGATTTTAGATGGCACGACCATGCCCCCATTCGAAGCGCTTTAGCTGCTGGAGAATCGGTTTTTTTTGTAGCACTCTATGAACCATTGCTATGGAGCGAAAAACCATACGACCCGCGGCATGAACGATTTATTTGGGATTCTATTAAAGACCTGAATGAAGTTGCTGGTAAAGAAGTCGTTTACTTTTTAAACGTGGAGGCAGTGGATTTTTTTAAGCATTGTCTAGCTAACTACACTGTAAAGGCCGTTTACAGTCACCGAGAAACGGGGATCGATAAAACTTTTAAGCGAGATAAGGCCGTTAAGCATCTATTAGATTCCAACGATATTTCCTGGAATGAATGGGATTACGGTGGCGTTAAAAGAGGGCTTAAACACCGTAAAAACTGGCTTAAAGATTGGTACGACTATGTAGATATTGCACCACTGCGTACTGATTTAGATGCCGTATGCAAACAAGCTCTTACTAATCCCTTTGAATCTTGGCAACACAGTCATAGCTATGAACCCCATCCGTACTTTCAAAAGGGAGGCGCATCTCGCGCTGAGCGGGTCCTATATTCCTTCCTTACAGAGCGAATTAAAGGCTATGCCCAAAGTATCTCAAAACCATTAGCCAGTCGAAAAGGATGCAGTCGCATTTCTCCGCATCTGGCCTGGGGGAACCTCAGTATTCGTCAAATATGGCATATGGCAGAGGTCGTAGAGCTAGCGGGCAGTAAGCGAAACCAACGCGCATTTGTCGATCGATTGCGTTGGCAAGCACATTTTATACAGAAATTTGAAAGCGTCTGTAGCTACGAATTCCACCCTATAAATAGGGCTTACGCTGCTATAGATGCATCAAAGATTTGGGATGAGGATAAATTTAAGGCTTGGAAAAACGGCACTACAGGTGTTCCTTTAGTCGATGCGTGTATGCGTTGTGTAGCCGCAACAGGCTATCTTAATTTTAGGATGCGCGCCATGGTGGTAAGCTTCTACAGTCAATACCTCTGGTTGCCATGGGAAGCTGGTGCACGTTACCTAGCCAGCACCTTTACAGATTTTGAACCTGGCATTCACTATACGCAGTTTCAAATGCAAAGCGGCTACACCGGTGTAAATACCATCCGTATTTACAACCCTATCAAGCAAAGCTATGACCAAGACGCAAAGGGTGAATTCATTAAGCAATGGCTGCCCGAACTAAAGGACTTGCCTTTACCACATTTGCATGAACCCTGGGCCATTCCACCGATGATGTGGGAAATGGAACAATGGGATACAGGGAGCTATCCAAAGACCCCTATTGTCGATCTTACCCGTGCAAGAAAACATGCAAGCGACCAACTCTATAGCATTAAAAAGACAAAAGCTTCTAGGGAAGAGGCGAAACACATCCTAGAAAAACTGGTGAATCCCAGCAAAAGGAAATCTTAAGCTTCCTCGACCAATCTGAACCCTTCACCATGAACGTTCTCTATCCGAATACGCTCATCTACCTTTAAATATTTACGGAGTTTAGCGACATAAACATCCATAGAACGTCCCGTAAAGTAGTTATCCTCGCGCCAAATCTTTAAAAGTGCTTTGCTTCTTGGCATCAGTTGGTTCTTATGTTGAATAAGCATTTTTAAAAGGTCACTTTCTTTAGGACTCAATCGAACCAATTCATCCTCGCGACTTAACTGACGAATTTTCGGCTCTAAAATAAAGCTCCCTATGTTCAACGTATCAGGCTCTTCGTCCATTTCAGCTGCTTTACGACCAATGATTGCCTGAATCTTATAGAGTAAAACATCTGTATCAAAAGGCTTTACCAAATAATCATCAGCTCCAGCGCTGTACCCTGCAATGATGTCTTCCTTTTGCCCTTTGGCGGTTAGAAAAATCAGTGGCTGTCCATTATCAATCTCCTTTACCTCGGTGGCTAAAGTCAAGCCATCTTTCTTCGGCATCATGATATCAAAAATGCACAATTCATAAGTGCCTTGTTTGTATGCGCGTAAGCCCTGAACACCATCGCGTTCGAGCGTCACCTCGTAGTCATTAAAATCCAGTGTGTCTTTAAGCATATTGCCAAAATTCACATCATCCTCAACTAATAAGATTCGCTGCTTTTCCATAGTTATTCGTTTTTCGGTAATACCACCGTAAAGGTGGTCCCAACATTGAGAGCACTATCCACATGAATGCTACCACCGTGCTTTTGTATAATTTCTTTAACGAAGGAAAGGCCTAAACCGTGTCCTTTCACATCATGAATATTCCCTTTTGTGGCACGATAAAATCGGTCAAAAACTTGTCGCTGTATTTCCTCATCCATACCAATGCCACGGTCTTTAACCCTAATTCTATATTCCGTTGCAGTTTGGTCCAATTTCACGCTTACATGCGGCGCATCCAGACTGTATTTAATGGCATTATCGATGAGGTTGGTCAGCGCACTTTTGAATTGAATTAAATCTCCTTCCATGCGGTATTCGCCAGCTTCACAGCTTAAATCTATCCATCCTTGACGTTGTTCAGCTGTGAGTTTAAAATGGTCGACAGCTTCACGTAAACAGGCTTCTAAATCCATAGGAGCCACTGTGAGGGTCAATTCTTCCTTATCCATCATGGACATTTGTAAAACGCTTTCCATCTGCGCATTCATTCGCTTATTCTCGCTCTTTATAATGCCCAAATACTGCCGCATTTGTTCTGCATTCATTTGCTCTCCATTGCGCAACAAGGCATCCACGGCTAAACTGATCGTCGCGAGCGGTGTCTTGAATTCATGAGACATATTGCTGATGAAATCGCTCTTTACTGCTGCTAAACGTTTTTGTTTACGCCCTTGGCGCTGCACACTAAAAAAAGCAAATAAAATGACCGTGGAGAACAGTAAAGTCACAAAGAGATTGAGGTAAACACGCGATGCTAAATAGAATTTACCAGAAGGAAAATACATCAGCAACTGACGTGTAGGGCCGAAAAAGCTTTCTGCTAAAACGAAGTTGTACGAGACCTTGTCCGTCTCAAAGGAATCACTGAGTAAACTGTTTAAATACCCGTTCTCAATTATGGCCCATTTAGGCGCAGTACGGATTCCATGGACACGTAATTCACTTTGCAACAAGCTGTCCATTTCTGCCGAAGAAATAAGCGTTTCCCATGGCAAAGAACTTTGAAAATCATCTAGAAATCCTGAAATCATGGTAGTATCCATTCCAAACCCTGAACCATAAGGCACTGCCCCCTGTGTAGCCGACCACCGCAATGTGGTTGTACCCATCGGAGTATTTATAGTCACTGTAGAATCACTAGAAGTACTGCGTTTCAGTGCCCCAGTACTTTTTCTTTTAACATACAGGCGAACCCGTTCATTAATAGCAGAGGCAGTTGCACTGACATCTGAATCAAACTGCTGCTTTTGTAATTCCAATTCACCAGAGAGTAAATTCAATTGCAGTAACAGAGCACCAAGCACAGCAGCAGTAAGAACTGCCGTTAATGCGTGTTTGCGAAACTTACTAATGAGTGGATTCAACATGCCACGAAAATAAAACGAACTAATGGGATGTATCAGAAGTTTAACGCGTCTTAACAGAAGTACAGACTAAAGCAGCTGACCAATTAATGCATCCACCGTCAATCCCTCGCCTTTTGCCTTATAGTTTATAACGACACGATGGCGCAGCACAGCAGTTGCAATTTGCTTTACATGTGCAGTGCTAGGTGTTCCTTCCCCCTTCATCATGGCCAACGCCTTTGCCGCTAGGACTAGATTCTGTGAAGCACGTGGTCCTGCACCCCAAGAGAAGTAGTTTTCAGCAACGCTACTCGCCCCTGCTTTGCCGGGTCGTGTCTTGCGTGCCAGGGTTACAGCGTAATCTACTACTGCATCGGTTACTGGCATAGCTCGCAAGGCAAACTGTAGATCGAGGACCTCTTGCGAAGAAAGTACAGGCTTCAGTTGATTACTTCCGCCTATGGTAGTGGCCCGTACTACTGCACGTTCTTCATCGAGCGCGGGATAGTCCACGAAAATATTAAAGAGAAAACGATCCAGTTGCGCCTCTGGTAAAGGATAAGTGCCTTCTTGCTCGATTGGGTTTTGTGTTGCCAAAACGAAAAAAGGTTGAGGCAAATCCATAGTTTTACCCGCTGCACTCACCTTTTTCTCTTGCATCGCCTCTAACAATGCCGCCTGAGTTTTAGGTGGCGTTCTATTAATTTCATCAGCAAGCACCACATTGGAAAAAATCGGCCCTTTATGAAAGGTGAATTCTCTTTGAGCATTCAATACCTCCGTACCAGTAATGTCCGAAGGCATTAAATCAGGTGTAAATTGGATACGAGAGAAATCAAGTCCTAAGGCTTGACTCACGGAGGTAATTAATAAGGTTTTTGCCAATCCAGGGACTCCTACTAACAAGCTGTGCCCTTGACAAAGAATAGACATGGTAATCAAATCTACCGCTTCCTCCTGCCCAATAATTACTTTACCCACTTCAGATTTAAACGCCTGAAGTTTCGTTGGAGCATTTTCAAAAATGGCTATGATTTGCTGGTTAGTCATTATTACTATTCCATGAATTCAACGCTTCAGCACAATCGAAATAGCCCTCGTTTATCTTTACGAATGTATCTGCCAATTTTTCATTTTTCCACTCTTCCACCGTTTTTGCCTGTTTTTGCTGAAGAGCGAATCCTTTAATTCGAGTGAAGTCTAGATCTAGATTAGCTTTGTGTGGCTCATATTTCGCATCCAAACGAACAATACGAAACGCTTCTCGCTGATCCTCTGTACGGTAGAACGATGCCTCTGAAATTTCGCCTTCTTCTATTGTATTCATTAAACCAAAGAGACCACGATCCAGCTGAGACACTTCAAACTTATTATTACCACTTTGAAAATTACTCATCTGTCCTCCGTTAAATCGTGTTTGTTCATCATCGCTAAAACGTCTAGAAGCTTCTTCAAAAGTCATTTCACCATTCGCTATTGCAACACTAATACTGTCTAAAAAATTCTTTGCTTCTTGCAGGTTCTCTTGCGTCAACTTGGGTTTGATGAGAATATGTCTAAGGTCCAACTCTTCACCACGCTTCTCCAACAACTGAACAATATGGTAACCAAATTCAGTCTTGAATGGATCACTGATTTCTCCTTTGCGCAGATTAAAGGCGACCGCCTCAAACTCCTTCACGAACACACCACGCTGAATACCTTGGTATTCCCCGCCTTTCTTATTCGAACCTGGATCCTCACTGTAGAGAATTGCCATTGAAGAGAACGATGTTCCGTTTTCTATTCTTCCCTTAAGCTCTTTTAACTTCGAAATCACTTCCTGCTCCGCTTCATCAGACAATTCAGGGAATTTAACCACCTGACTCAATTCTACTTCAGCACTGATCAGTGGAATACTGTCTTCCGGTAAGTTTTCATAGTATTCTCGAACCTCGGACGGCGTTACTTCAATACCCTCAACAACAGTCATCTGCATACGTTGTGCGGTCAGTTGTTCTTTAATAAGCGTACGCATGTCTTCTTTGATTTCCACAACTGATTTTTCATAGAAATCTTCTAATTTCTTCTGATCTCCCATTTGCATAATCAACTGCTGAATCCGGCGGTCCATGTTCGACTCTACCTCTTCCTCCCCTACAGATATGGAATCTATCGCAGCATGGTGTATGAGTAGTTTTTGAAATAATAATTCTTCAAATACTTCACAATACGTCACCGGTTTACCAAAGTTCTGACGATTAAAAACATCGTACTGCTCATCAATATCGCTTTTAAGAATGACATCCCCCCCTACAATGGCTGCTACACCATCGACTGTTTGAGGTTGAGCACTCGCAAAAACAGTGAGTAATGCGAATAAACTAGTGTATAATAAGTGCGCCTTCTTCAATTGCATGTTTAATAATATTTTCTTCAATCTGCTCTATGAGCGTCAGTCGACGCTTGTTCAACAGTACTTTCTTAATGCGTTCCTCAACATAAGGAAGTGGACTATAACTGTCCTTTATCCGAAGGGCATTTACCTGCACAAAATACACCATTGCCGTGTCTTCGCATGTAAATCTTTTTCTTCTATTTAAATAGTTATACGGATTGTTCGATTCTAGGGGAATTTCTTCAAGGAAATCCATCATCGGTACCCAAGCTGAATCCCCATAATTGCTTTGTTTCGTCACAAATACTTCTGCCCAATCCAAATATTTATCCTGGTAACGTTCGGACAAAAACCAGCGCTTCGCCTCTTGCGTTTTCTGGGCCTTTAGTGGCGCCGCAGCATAAAATGCTTGAACGATACTTTCTTTGAGTTCGAAATTACTCAAGTTTTGATCGTAGTATTCTTGAATTTGATCAGAAGTAATGGTAGTGTCTAAATGTTGACCCACATAACCATCGATATACGCATGTTTCAGCAAATCATTTCGATACTGCTTGACGAGCTCGGTAAAATCGGCCAATTCCGCTTGTAAATTAAACTCCGCCGCCTCAACTAACAGTTCATTTTCAGCCCATTGACGCACTAAACGGTTAACTAATGAAGTGCTATCTGCCGCATTCATCTCCCCTGCCTTGGGCAAATGATGTGCTATATCTTCTACTAACAGCTTTTTATTACCCAATTCCGCCAATACATCCGGTTCCGCTGTCCCATTAGAAACACACGCTACTGATGCAAGTGCAACAAGCCCTATGAAGATTTGCTTTACCATTAACGCAATTCGCGAATAAGAACTGCTTTAGCTTCCTCGCTCACCTGTACCTCAAATTTTTCTTTTAAGGCACTTATCCATTCCTTCTCAAGTACATCTTGATAACTCGCTATGACCAACCCTTTGATCTCATTCAACGCTTTAGGTGCGCTTGGAATGAATTCATTAATCTGCACTACGCCAAAGCTGCCGTTATCAAGCTGGACAGGGCCAAAAACACCAGCCTCTTGTTGCCATAGGGCTTCAATTACCGAATTATCTTCACGCTGATACGTTCCGTTTTGTACCGCAACACTTAAAGCATCTTCATCTTGCAATAATTCTTGAACTTTCTCCGATCTTCCTTTTGCGGTCCATTTTGCAATTTTTTTAGCCAATTTTTCATCGCTGCTCACCCAATAAGTGGCAAGAACGCGGTCTTCCCAGCGGAATTGATCTTTGATCAACTCGTAATGCTTCGCAATACCAGCAGTATCCTTAGCAGCTTTGTTCCAAACAGCATCTTGTGTGAGATCAAACAAAAGAATTCCTTCTTTATACTCACGAACTAAGTTTCTAAAATCCGCATGCTTCAATTCCAATTGTCCATCTTCATAAGCAATCATGCGATCGTTCGCGTGCATATTGAAAAGCACTCTTAAGAATTCTACACGAACCGCTTCATTGTCCTGTCTCTGGTTCTTCGACCAAAATTCGAGTACCTCACTTTGGTAAATCTTCTCAGAAGCAAACGTAGCAACCACGCGATCACGAGATAGAGTTGGCAGTTCCCATTGTCCGGTGCCAAAGGCATTTTTATCCACAAGGTTCATGGTGCGACCCAACCAACGTTCGTCTATTGTAAAGTTATACTCTGACTTCAAACGCTTCATGAATCGTGTAGCACCCACTCTACTTCTAGTATCCCTTTTTACTTTTTTTGAAAGTTCAGACTTCATATCATCAAAAGACGGTAGCGGCTTTTTTTCAATCAATTGGATCACGTGCCAACCTATACTGGTTTCTACTGGTGCAGAATAATCACCAGGTGCCTCCAGAGCAAAAGCGGCTTCTTCAAATGCAGGCATCATTTTATTGATACCAAATTCAGGAAGTTCACCCATGGTATCTTTTGTCTTGCGATCTTCACTAAACTCTAGTAGGGAAATAAAATCCTCACCACTCTCTAGTCGACTATAGATCTCTTTTGCACTACGTTCTGCACGTTGCTGCTCTTGCAACGACGATTTTCCATTAGATGCAAAGAAAATATGACGCACACGTACCGCGCCGCTCGCGGGACGACGGTCCAATAATTTAACTAAATGGTAGCCATACTGGCTGCGAACAGGTTTGGACAAATTACCAACTTCCAATTCGTACGCTGCTGATTCAAACGGATAGACCATATTAAAGACCGTGAAGTAACCTAAATCTCCGCCATTTTTTGCGCTCCAAGTGTCCGCGCTCGTCTCGCGCGCAGCATCCTCGAATTTAGTTTTTCCCGATAAAATCGAATTGCGTAAATCCAACAATTGCTGATATGCCTTTAAGGTATCAGAAGGAAGCGCATTTGCCTCAAGTGCAATCATAATGTGTGCAGCACGCACCTCTTCTTTCATTCTTGAATAAGCTTGCTCAACAAGCTCTTTTTCAGCACCTTGATCACTTAAGTACGGCTTTGCTAATTGCGCACGATACCCACCAAACTCACTTTTAAAACTTGCTGCGGTATCCCGTTGCTGTGCATAGGCCTCAGCAATTTTCAATTTAAAATTGATGTAAAGCTCTAAATACTCTTCAGGTGTTTTAGGATCTAAAGCAGCCCCAACACCTTTATTTTTCTCATATACTGCTTTAAACTCTTCAGTAGTTACACTTTGATTTCCAACAGTAAACAATACTTCTTGAGCATTCGATTGTACGCCCACAAAAACTAGGGCCATCCATAACAATTTCTTCATCATTTTATCTTCTACTGTAATTAGGTGCTTCTCTTGTAATACTTACGTTGTGCGGATGACTTTCTTGCATCCCAGCCGCCGTAATTTGTATAAATCTGGC
The DNA here is from genome assembly GCA_024638285.1 of Cryomorphaceae bacterium. Lineage (GTDB taxonomy): Bacteria > Bacteroidota > Bacteroidia > Flavobacteriales > Schleiferiaceae > UBA10364. Next base: position 44,785 of record JAHEKP010000001.1, on the reverse strand, counting down.
CGATTCCTTCAAAGTTGGAATGTCCTTTGATCCACAATAGCCCATACCGGCGCGTAATCCACCAATAAACTGGTACATGACCTCACTGACTTCACCTTTGTAAGGCACTCGTCCCACGATACCTTCCGGAACCAATTTCTTTACATCATCCTCAACATCTTGGAAATAGCGGTCTTTAGAACCGTCAGTCATCGCTTCGACGCTGCCCATTCCTCTGTAAGTCTTGTATTTTCTCCCTTCGTAAATGACGGTTTCACCAGGACTTTCTTTTGTCCCAGCAAACATAGATCCCAACATTACGCAATCTGCGCCTGCTGCAAGCGCTTTAACAATATCTCCTGTAAAACGGATGCCACCATCAGCAATAACTGGAATTCTATTGTCAATGGCCTTTGCTATTTCCATAACGGCACTCAATTGAGGAAAACCAACACCCGCTACGATACGCGTAGTACAAATAGAACCTGGACCAATTCCCACCTTAACAGCATCTGCTCCGGCTTCCATTAAATACAGTGCAGCCTCAGGAGTCGCAATATTACCAACAACTACATCTAAATTAGGAAACTTAGCTTTCACTCGTTGAAGGGCTTCTACTACGCCTTTGGTATGACCGTGGGCAGTATCAATGATTACAGCGTCAACCCCACTCTCATTTAGGGCTGTAACGCGGTCAACAACATCTTGTGTAACCCCAACGGCCGCGGCAACCCGTAAACGACCAAATTCATCCTTATTGGCATTTGGCTTGATCTTTATTTTCGTGATATCACGATAGGTAATAAGCCCCACTAGTTTGTTTTGATCGTCAACTACTGGCAACTTCTCTATTTTATGCTCTTGCAACATAGATTCCGCCTCGTCCATACTGCCGTTTGGTTTAGTCGTAACAAGGTTATCCTTAGTCATTACTTCACTAATAAGGCGGTCATTATCCTTCTCAAAGCGCAAATCACGATTTGTCACGATGCCTATGAGCTCTCTATTTTCATTTACAACGGGGATGCCACCAATCCGAAACTCTGCCATCATCGCATTTGCATCTCGAACAGTAGCGTCTTTTGTAAGTGTCACAGGATCTAAAATCATCCCGCTCTCCGCGCGTTTAACCTTACGCACCTCAACAGCTTGCTGCTCAATAGTCATGTTCTTATGAATCACACCAATTCCACCTTCCTGAGCAATTGCTATGGCCATTGCACTTTCAGTAACCGTATCCATTGCGGCACTTGCAATAGGTGTTTTCATCCCAATGTTCTTAGAGAACCTAGAAGATAAATCCACATCGCGCGGTAGAACTTCAGAATAATTAGGTACTAAGAGTACGTCGTCGTAAGTAAGTCCTAGACCTAGAACTTTATCGTTGTTGTAAGACATGGCAATTCCGATTTGAATTGCGCCCAAAATTAAGCAATTTCTACGAACTAGCACGGGCGACCTTTGGTCGCCCGTGCTATATTCATAATATTTTAACAATTAGTTCAGTAAGGTAAAGGTTCCACGTTCCTCGATAGGAACATCCTCAATACTTCTATACTTAATGTAATAGGTATAAACCCCAATAGCGGCTAAGTCACCGTTCACCTTCCCATCCCAACTTTCGTTTAGATCATTGGTTCTAAATACCTCTTGTCCCCAACGGTTCATGATGAATAACGTGTAGCTATCTGGCCTTGCAAATACACCTTGCGGCTTCCACTTTCTGTTTTCAAGCACATCGGAATTTGGACTAAATGCGCTCGGGACCCAGAGACGTGCTTTATGCACAGCACAAGCCTCGTTTGAACGAGCATTAAATTTCTCGCCAAATTCATCGCGCCACGGGATGACACCGTCTTTCGCAATGGCCTTTATATAATAACAGAATTTACCTTTAGAATTGGAATAAGGCTTGATATCATCATTATATACTGAATCTGTTGTTGTTGCGGCTAAAGAATACGATGATCCACCATCAATGGACCTATAAATCTTGTACTCTTCTACACCTGCATCAAATTCTCTATAATGCGTCCAAGTAAGCGTGTTCGAAAGATTACCTATTGCTTCTACATTTAACAGTATGTTCGTTCCTAGATTCGACAAGGTGTCTAAAGCACCACATGAATCGCGCGAAGCAATACGATAGAAGTACTTTCTATTCATAGGATCTGCAGTGTAATCTAAAAACTTCACTTCCCACGGACCTAAAGTAGGCTTAGCAACATTACCTATGGTCAAATAGGGACCAATTTCCGCATCGGCACGCTGGATTTGATAATCGATCACATCTGCATCCTTATCGATATAAGCATAAAGATCAATACCGTTCTGAGAGGTTACAGAAGCTCTACCTAAGTACAGCACTTTTGATCCTTGAACCACAGCTGAGCTATTACAAATCTTATTCGATGTACTTGTGATGGTTCCCGTCGTGTCCACGGCGCGTACATAGTAACAATATGTATATCCATTGATGATGCCGTAGTGATTGAACGTGGTATCTAACGTACCTCCCTTTAAAAGTACACCCGAGAGAACTCCTCCTAATGGATCGGTAATATCACAGTACAGATTGTATTCCTTTGGCTGAGTCTGCGTCCACGTTTTATATGTATTCCAGCGAATACGGGCGTATCCATCACATGGATCAATTCCTAAGAAAAGGTAGATAGTGCTTGATGGAACGGTATTCCCGACACTACTTTGGTTTCCACAACTATCAATTGCAGTGATAACGTACTCTTCACTTTCGTTTTCCGCATTGGATAACTGATAGATGTACGGCATTGAAGTCGCATAATCTGACGCGAGAATAGAATCTACTGGTTGTAAGAAGCCTGAGTTATCTCTTCTGTAAATGCGGTAGTATACCACATCACTATCCGAAGAGGCTTGCCAAGACATTGCCGCTAAATTACCGCCTGCAACCGTTACACTATCAAAAACTATTGGAGCAGGTGGTGTTTTATCTGAGAAGAATCCGCTGTCGGAAGAACTTACACAAGTAGCACCATAGCGCACTTGGTAATTTAACCACTCACCACAAAAGGCAACAGTGTCCGTCCAGGTTGTATCCATAGTCGTCCCTAATTGGGTCCAATTCCCTGAATTAATGGGTGCCTCAACCCAAATATCGTATGCGGTAGAGTCGTTTCCGCGCATCCAGGAGTTCCAATCGATTTGTGCAATAGATGAGTTTGGAGGTGGCGGAAATGCTTGCAAAGCAACACGTATGTTTTGTAAAACCGGTGTAGGATCTGATAAAAGTCCACATCCCCCTCCGACTTGAATAGTGTATCCATTTACAGCATTGGGATCAGCTCCTGTATGAGTATAGGTCTGGGTAGCCCAATCATAAATGGTATCTACAATAGTAGTATTGCCTAAGGTATCAATATGATTGATGACGTAGAAGTCCCAATTAAAACCGGTATCTGGGTTAGCTACCCAATCAAAAGTGACACCGAGATCGTCTTGTTGGATACAGGTGTTATCAACATTGGGCATGCCCGGCATGTAGTTTTTCACCTTTACCACCACCTTCTTGTAGGAAAAGCGGTTGATAGGACATTGATCATCCTGCATTCGCAGGTAGAACGAATATTCTGATTTTAGTGTCCCACATTGGTACTCTTGGTAAAAGAGGTGGTCACACGTAATGTTCCAGTTAAATTGAGCATCGTTCAATCCTGGATAAGTGAATACACCACCGGGATTTAAAGAGGTAAGCGTTGCACAAGGTGGATTAAACAAACAAGAATTGGCATTACCATAGTTTGCTGCTGAACTTAAATTACCACCAGATGCGCTAAACTGTATGTCTTGAGAAGAACAGTTTGGGTTTGGATAGGCATCAGATGCTGTGATTTTAAAACGAACAGTATCTCCTGGAAAGACTTCTGTGTAATAATAAATAGTATCACCAGCTGAATTAGTCACTGGCGTTAACACGGTCGCATTCATTAAGGAATTATCCGGAGTCAATGACATGTCCGGCGCCTCATCTACAAAGGCAGAAGAACACAAACCTGTAGGCGGCGTGCAAGAAAGGGTTACAATGGGGATATCTCTATATACCTCACCTACTTTCTGTCCACAACGCCACTCTTCAATGACAACACAAGTCGCCCAAGAACCGGCTACACCGGAATTGAACGTTACCTCTCCGGTTTCACCGTCTATAGAAGCGGGTGTAGATGTTGAACCACTAGGTAGAGGACTGTTCCATGAATAACCTGAAACGAAATTTACTGAATTGGTCGATGGGTTTGCGGAATAAGACGATGCATCCCAAGGGTATGACCAGTTGTAATATAACGAATCTAAATCTGGATCGTAGCCCAAATTATTGTACACTACATCGACACCTGTACATGAAATTACTTGAGGATCTTCTAAAAAGTTTGGCGAACTATCGAAACAGGTAGGGTTTGCGGCTGTTCCGGCAGAAAGCGGCCCAGTAGCACCAGGTGGAGTGTAAGGATACATGATAGCACGCAATAGATAACTTGCTCCTCCTGGACTCACAACATTTGAGATCGAGCTAGGGCGACAGCAGCTACTCCAAGTAAAGTACCAACCTGATGCAGGAGGCGTTCCAGTTAACGTGATATCTCCTGAGCGATAGACATATTTCTGCATTTTACCCGTTCCAGAAGTTGCCCCAGAACATGAAGTCGTACCTGTGTAACACGAAGGGACAACATCCGTAGTACTGATGAAAGCACAGGAAATACTTACTCCGGCATTTGTAGCTAAAGATTGTGCTGAAGTTGGCAACGTTATACCTCCACACTCGCGGTAAAGAACGAGCGTAAACTGGTACTTGCCGTTAGGTTTACATTTCCATACAATCTCACCACCCAGAAGGTGCGAAGCAAACCCTTGGAAAGACATCAAGGAAAGCACTGCAATGGCTAGAAAACGTTTCAATTTCATAATAGTCAGGTTGAACACCGAAAATAAGGCATTTTTTAATGCGAAAAAAGCGTTTCACTCAATGGCTTACGAACAATGAGCGAACGACGTAAGTCACTGATTAACAAGATGTATATAGAGGAAATTATCGCTTGGAAATCTTATTAAATGAGATAGCGCGTTGACGACTACACTTATGACGGCCTACTTCAAAGTCTCGTTTTGCAATATGCTTGGTTCCACGCCCTTGAACCCGAGCACGCCACATGCGCCATGATTTTGGCTTCATTTGATTGCGCATGAGTGCAATAGTTTCAGCTTCTGAAATCCCAAATTGGGCAGTAATAGCATCGAAAGGTGTTCGATCTTCCCAAGCCATTTCGACAATCCGATCAACTTCTCTTTCGGTAAGTTTTTTAACTACGGCAGAACCTTTCAATGTGTGCAATCGTTTTATAGTTATGCATAAGAAACAACACCTGCCCGAAAAAGTTTGCGCCACGTGCGGTAGACCCTTCACATGGCGCAAAAAATGGGAACGAGATTGGGAGCATGTCAAATATTGCAGCAAGCGCTGCGGTGGAAAGAAATTATCGATATAGATTTCTCGAAATAACCACTTTTTGAATTTCAGAAGTGCCCTCACCAATGGTACACAACTTGCAATCACGATAAAATTTCTCAACAGGGTAATCCTTCGTATAGCCGTAACCACCAAATACCTGAACGGCTTCATTGGCTACTTCTGTTGAAATCTCCGAAGCGTACAATTTAGCCATGGCACTTTCCTGTGTCATGGGTTTACCTTCTTCCTTTAAAGCACCCGCATGCCGAGTCATCAACTCTGCTGCATAGACCTTAGTTGACATTTCCGCGAGTTTAAAACTTACCCCTTGAAACGAGCGAATTTTTTTGCCAAACTGAACCCTTTCATCTGCATAGCTGATAGCCGCATTCATTGCTCCGCGGGCAATTCCAACGGAAAGTGCGGCAATTGAAATACGTCCTCCATCTAATATCTTCATGGCTTGAATAAAACCGTCTCCAACCTTACCCAAAATATTTTCTTTAGGTACACGGCATTGATCAAAGAATAAACAAGCCGTCTCTGAGGCGCGCATGCCCAATTTATTTTCTTTTTGTCCAGCGGTAAAACCTGGGGTACTCTTCTCTACTACAAATGCGGTCATTCCATGTGAATCACCTTTTTCGCCTGTTCGCGCAATGACTACAGCGATTTCAGAACTAATAGCATGAGTAATCCAATTTTTCGAACCGTTCAACACGTAGTGATCGCCATCTAATACAGCAGTAGTATCCATACCACCTGCATCAGAACCTGTACCCGTCTCGGTGAGTCCCCAAGCGCCAATCCATTCAGCGGTAGCTAACTTAGGTAACCATTTCTTCTTTTGCGCTTCCGTACCAAACTGCAAAATATGGCCTGTACAAAGTGAATTATGCGCAGCAACAGAAAGCCCTATTGAACCACAAACTTGGGCGATTTCGTCAATGATAGTGATGTATTCCTGATAGCTAAGACCAGCGCCCCCATATTCTTCAGGAACTAAAACGCCCATGAATCCAAGCGCGCCCATCTCCTTAAACAAGGAAACAGGAAAGTGCTGACTCTCATCCCACTCCATGACATTAGGTCGTATGTTTTTCTCTGCAAAATCTTTGGCCGATTGACGCACCATTTCGAGCATTTCCTGGCGCTCATCACTGAGTTGAATTCTCATAATATTGGTTTCTGTTGATAGGTGTGGTAAGATAACAAAGAAGCCCGCAAGGTGTTTGCAGGCTTCATTTTTTTTTATTCTAATCTATTTTCCTAGCTGTCTTTCAACAACTTCTTGTATTTGAAACGAGTAGGTTCTGTGCGTCCCATACGTTTTAATTTATTCTCCTCATATTCACTAAAGCTACCTTCGAAAGAGTACACCTGAGAATCACCTTCAAAGGCTAAAATATGCGTACAAACACGATCAAGGAACCAACGGTCGTGCGAAATGATCACAGCGCATCCCGCGAAGTTTTCAAGTGCCTCTTCCAAAGCTCTTAACGTATTGACATCTAAATCATTAGTAGGCTCATCTAAAAGCAATACATTACCACCTTCCTTGAGGGCCATCGCCAGGTGGAGGCGGTTACGTTCACCACCAGAAAGAACCCCAACTTTTTTACTTTGATCACCACCTGCAAAATTGAATCGGCTTAAATAGGAACGCGCATTAACGCGCTGTCCTCCTAGAAGTACTTCCTCTGTACCCTCTCCAACTACTTCGAAAATAGTTTTTTCTGGATTGAGCTTTTCATGACTCTGGTCGACGTAAGAAATCTGAACGGTTTCCCCTACGTCGAAAGCACCTGCATCCGGTTGCAACTGGTCCATGATCATTTTAAAGATCGTAGTTTTACCTGCACCATTGGGACCGATAATTCCAACAATACCTGCAGGCGGCAATGAGAAATTCAAATCGTCATAAAGCAATTTTTCACCAAATCCCTTTTTTACGTTTTTAGCATCAATGACATTCGTACCCAATCTTGGCCCCGCCGGTATGAAGATTTCAAGCTTGCTTTCTTTCTCTTTTTGCTCTTGAGACAACATACTTTCATAGTTGTTCAATCGCGCTTTGCTTTTGCTTTGACGTCCCTTTGGGTTCATACGCACCCACTCGAGCTCACGCTCTAAAGTTTTACGGCGTTTTGAAGCTTGCTTCTCTTCTTGCGCCATACGCTTGGTTTTCTGATCGAGCCAAGAGCTGTAGTTCCCTTTCCACGGAATCCCCTCTCCACGGTCCAATTCTAAAATCCATCCTGCTACATTATCCAAGAAATAACGATCGTGCGTTACTGCGATTACCGTCCCCTTGTATTGTTGCAGGTGCTGCTCCAACCATAAAATACTCTCTGCATCCAAATGGTTGGTAGGCTCATCCAATAAGAGTACGTCGGGTTGTTGTAATAAAAGACGACAAAGGGCTACACGACGCGCTTCCCCTCCGGAAAGGTGGTCTACTAATTGGTCCGATGGTGGACAATTCAAGGCATCCATAGCGCGGTTCAACATCGTCTCTAACTCCCATGCATTCGTCGCATCAATCTGATCCTGAAGCACTGCTTGGCGGGCCATCAGCTGCTCCATTTTGTCCGGATTTTCATAGACTTCTGGCAAACCGAACTGGTCATTTATGCTATTGTATTCATCCAAAACGGCTACGGTTTCAGCTGCCCCTTCTTTGACAATGTCTAAAACTGTTTTACCTTTTTCTAGCTGAGGCTCTTGCTCTAAATATCCAACGCTATACCCGTTCGCAAAAACCACATCACCTTGATAGCTTTTTTCTACCCCGGCAATTATCTTTAAAAGTGTCGATTTACCCGAGCCATTTAAACCTAAGATGCCTATTTTGGCTCCATAGAAGAAAGAGAGATAAATGTCCTTTAATATAGCTTTGTTGTTGTGAGGAAGGACCTTGCTCACTTTGGACATCGAAAAAATGACCTTTTGACCGTCGTCTGACATGTATAAACGTATTTCTGATTTAGTACTGATTCTTTTAGCGTTTTCTGCTTTTAACGGCACTACACTAACTGCTCAAAGTTACATATTGAAAGGGACTGTAGTAGATAGAGATTCAACTTTTGCATTGCCAAATTCACATGTAGTCAATAACAGAACGTTTATGGGAACCGTTTCTAACGGAATTGGATACTTCGAGATTCCTGTAGCTGAAGGCGATACACTAGTTTTCTCTAACATTGGGTACCAATTCAAATACGTACCCATAGACAGCATGCTATGTGCCGCTCTTATGGCTGGAGAAGAGCAAACACTCAAACTTATTCCTCGGAACTATTTGTTGGACGAGGTAAGTATTTACGCAATCACCTCCAATAATCCCCGCACTATGCCCCAGCAGAGCCCGCGTGTTCCATCAAACGATGATATACGAATGCCAGAGGCTGTTGCCCCTACCCTTGCAAACCCTTTAGACTTTTTATACTACAGCTTTGGGAAGCGCCCACAGCAATTGGCCGCATTAAGAAAATTGCAGCAGGAAGATTACTACCGCAGAAAACTGGAAGAAGGGAATAATCGGATCATATTAGAAGATTTGACAGGCATTCCTAAGGAAGAAATGCAGGCGTTTATGTTCTATTGTAAATATTCAGAAACTCAAATTAGAACCTTTAACGACTACCAATTCCTGGTTTCTCTTCTCACCTGTTACGAAGAATACGAGCGAGAAAAAGCCCAGCTAGAGACCGAGGAGTCACTGAAACGCTAAATTCATGGAAGACCATTTATACCTTGAGCAGAATCGCGCACTTTGGAACCATTGGGCGAGTTTACATCCGCAATCTTCATTTTACGATAACGCAGCGTTCATAAAGCACCAACAATCCCTCCACGCTATTGAACGCAATGTATTGCCCAATTTGAAAGGCAAAAGTGTATTGCACTTGCAATGTCACTTTGGACAGGATACAATCAGTCTAGCAACCTTAGGTGCAACTCAAGTTGTAGGTCTTGATTTTAGCCCAGAAGCCATACGCCAAGCGAAAAAATTGAATTCCGCGTGCGGCACCAAAGTTTCTTTTATAGAATCTGATGTGCTCCAGACACTACCCCATTTAAAAAACTCATTTGATGTTGTTTATGCTTCGTACGGTGTAGTGGGTTGGCACCCTTCAGCGAAGGAATGGATGGACGCAGCGTTTCATTACCTCAAACCGGGCGGCTCATTAATTTTAGTAGACTTTCACCCAGTATTGTGGATACTAGATGAAGAATTTAAAGAGATTAAATATCCTTACTTCAATACAGGAGTGATTATTGAAGATCGTGCGGGTAGTTACGCAGCCCCAGAAGCCGATCAAATGGTTAATTATACTTGGAACCACAGTATCAGTGACCTCATCTTACCTATCGTAGATCATCCAGAGCGTTCCTTGACCTTCTTCGGCGAAAGTGATTGGAGTCCTTACGCCCTATTCGAACACACTGAAAAAGCCCCTGGTCAATACCAAATTAAAGGAAAGGAAGGCTTCTTTCCGCTCGTCTATGCAATACGTGCTAGAAAGGAAATCATTTAATTCGCTTAATGAACTCGATCCGTCGTATATATTTTGAACGAGAAAAGCACTCGTTCCACTGCGTACCAGAACCTCGTTCGATCTAAAATAGGATTAAGCCATGGCGTGTATGTACAATACGAGCGCGTTTCGGGTTTAGTATGGTGCATTGCATGATCTTGTGGACGTTGAAGCACCTTGATTTGCTGTAGCCAATGTATGAGTTTAGGCTTTTCCTCTGGAAACTTATGCGCCCATTGGTGCACTATATTTGCATTTGCACCCAAAATCGCGATGAACCACCATTGCCAACCTACCACTCCTTGTATAAGGTAAACCGCGAGTAGCATGACCGCTACACCGGCCCATCCAGATTTACACAAGTACCAATAACTTCTCGTAATCATCTTGCGCGGATTCGCGTGGTGCCAGGTATTAATCTCAATAATAGCCTTTCCTACAATAGGCATATCTTCTCGACCGTAGCGGTCCATCCACCAATGGACTACTCCAGTTAAAAAATCCAACAATAAATACAATAAAAGAATTTCAATAATAATCTGTAGTAGTACCATAATGAATTGATTTTGGGAAAACTAAACACTACAAAACGCAATGCTTTCCTATGAAAATCTCATTGAGCGAAATGCATAGGCGCGCCATTGGCCTTAGTCTATTACAGCGCTACAACTTAATCTCATTTTTGACCTATTGGCGTATTGATTCTTCGAGATTAAGAAATTTATAGTACTTTGTATTGCATAGTACCTATTTTAGCATATATCTTTACCACAAATACACTGATTCATGAAAAAACAACTTTTACACCTTGTACTTATTGCATGTACAACGGTAGCATTTGGTCAAACAAAAGGATTAGCCGACGCACTTTATGAGCAATATGAACCTAAACCTTATGTCGCCGGCTTCAGTTTTGGCGGATCCTTACTTAGTGCACTCCCATTAGACCTGGATTTTGCGAATGGTGATTTTGAGCGTACCCTAAACGGTGAGATTAAGCGCGTCCAATGGCTGCGCATAACAGATGAGCGCTACATCAAAGAAGTTACCAGCGAATGGGAACGATTCCTCCATAAGGCGCGCTATAAAAAAATTCCCATTGAAGATGCAGATGGTCCAGACCATTACCTTTTCATTCGAGGGAGCAGAACCCGCTTCGATGAAGCACATTTTCTACTTCGAGAAGATTCAAGTACAATGTTACTTACTGTTTACGGAGATTTCACTTTGATTAAGACCCTAGATGAAGATTGAAAATACAAAAGCACAAATGCGTAAAGGCGTTTTAGAATATTGCATTCTAGGTATACTCAGTAAGGGTGATGCGTACGCTTCAGACATTATTACACGGTTAAAAAGTGCTGAGCTCATCGTTGTAGAAGGGACCCTCTATCCTTTATTGACCAGACTCAAAAATGCCGATTTGTTAGAGTACCGTTGGGAAGAAAGCAACGCTGGTCCCCCGCGAAAATACTACAGCCTTAGCGCGCAAGGACGCGCGTTCCAATTAGAACTAAAAGATACTTGGGAAAACCTAAATAATGCCGTTGAACAACTTACTTCAACCCCATCATGAATAAAACAATAAACATCAACCTTGCAGGCATCATCTTCCACCTCGATGAAGTGGCTTATGATAAATTCAAAACCTACCTATACCATGTTAAAACCGCTTTGGGTAAGGAAGAAAGCGGTGAAGAAATCATAGCGGATGTAGAAGCGCGCATTGCCGAAATCTTCCACCTTCGCATGAAAGAAAATGGTAGTCAAGTCGTGGGACTATCTGATGTTGAATTCATTATTGAGACTTTAGGTCAACCAGAAGCATTCGTTGATGAATCGGACAACGAAGAACCAAAGACCAGCAGCAAAGACACTAGACGTTTCTTTAGAAATCCGGATGAAAAAGTTATTGGTGGTGTTTGTAGCGGTATTGGTGCCTATTTTGACATCGATCCAGTTTGGATTCGAGTACTGTTTTTAATCCTACTCTTTTTCACCGGTATCGGGTTCATCACCTATGTGATTCTTTGGGCCGCCATTCCAGAGGCTAAAACAACCGCTCAAAAACTTCAAATGCGCGGTGAAGCAGTCAATCTGAATAATATTGAAAAGCTTTTTACAAAAGTTGAAGATTATACTTCCACTGAGAAAATCAAAACGGGAGTTAACAGTTTTGTTTCTTTTATAGTGAACGGGATTGGATCTATATTTTCCTTCGTTTTTAAATTTATCGGTGTCTTTCTGGCCATCATAGGCGCATTTATTGCATTTATACTCATCGTTGCATTGCTTGGAATTTTTGGCAGTACATGGAACTTAGAAGGGTTCAACTTTATCAATTTAAACGGATACATTTACGGTCTTGATGGAGCTCAAGCTATATTTGGCAGCGGATGGCGCTTGCTCGCATTACGGGTAGGTACGCTGCTCACACTATTAATGCCCTTGTTTGCATTGGTCGTTTTTCTCGCTAAAATATTTGGACGGGAATTGACCAATTCTAAACTACTTTCTTTCTCGGGTATCGCGAGTTTCATCGTTGGTTTAATTCTCATATTCTTCAGCGCAGGTTCGCTAGCGACAGACTTTAGAGAGCGCTCAACAGAAACCAATCAAATCACTTTATCGGGTAGTAGTTTTGATATCACCGCCGATATTCTTGAAGACGATCAAGGATTTCTCTTTGATGTTGAAGACGAATTACTGCATATTGAAAATGTCCGATTCAATATAGAGGCAACCAGGTCCTCCACTGCGAGTCTTGAATTAAAACATGCTGCTAGTGGTCGAAACCATTCAGAAGCTCGTCAACGCGCCCAGTCATTTGACTACCCTACTGCGCAAGAAGGAGAAGAATTGCGACTTAGTGAATACTTTACCGTGCCGAAAGAATCTTTATATCGAGGACAAGATTTAAAAGTCACACTTCGTTTACCTGTAGGTGCGACGGTCTACTTAGATGAGAGTATTGAAAACATCATGTACGATATTCAGAACGTTCAAGATATATACGATGGAGATATGCTAGGACACTTATGGAAAATGACGCCAGAGGGTTTATCCTGCTCCGATTGTTCAACTATTGAATACTATAATGCTGAAGAGTTAGAGGAAAACATTGAAGATAATCTCGAAGAAATGGAGGACAATATTGAACGAAAACTAGAGGAGCTGGAGCTAGAGTTAAAGAAACTAAAAGACCGGTAGGCCCGTACCCTAGCCTAATTCTGTACGTAAACCCTCGCCTTTGGCGGGGGTTTCTTTTTTTACTGTATCGCGTACAACGATCCTAAAACAAAAAAGAATACCGAAAGCACCACAATAACCCAGATACTCAAAGGATTACGTGCATCGCCTGAAGCCGTCAAACGCGCAAAAAGCGTACTCAATACAAACCAGGCGAGGTAGTTTTCCATAGGCACGGCAACCGCGTCCCATTGCCAATAGGCCAATTCAATAGCCACAGGCTCTATCAATACGTCCATCGCAGTCATGGCTAGACCTGTTAGAATACTTCGTACCCAAACCGCATTGAAACGGAACCCTGTAAGGTCATAAAACGAACGAATCAGAACCCACCACAAAATTCCAATCATGAAAGGCGTGCCCATAATGCCAGGGCCCAATGCCGTTCCATAAGAATAGGCACCAAAAGGAAATCCGGTGTTTGTACCTATCAGTTCTATGATAAATCCAAGCTGAATAGGTAGGTAATACGCCCATTTGACCGTAGGCCGCTCTGAAGTATATTGAAACAAAGCAGCTAGCAACAATAGATTAAACGGCGTCAATACGACCAATTCCTCTCGCCATTCGCCGCCCAGTAAAAATAAGCCTATAACATGGAACAGTACCAAAATCCATCCCGCGTAAGACTTAATTAACGCTTTTATTTTCAACATACTAACCTTCTTCTATCAACCATTCCGCTGCAATTTTACCACTTAATAAACAAAGTGGGACACCACCTCCCGGATGTGCTGAACCTCCACAAAAATACAACCCTTTAACAGAGTCGCTTTTATTGGAATGACGTAAAAATGCAGCAAGCCGATCATTTGAGCTGGTTCCGTAGAGTGCTCCACCTATACTTGATGTACGACGTTCTATATCTTTTGGGCGCAAAACTTCTTCAACTTCTATAAGTGGCTCAACGGAAGTTCCCAGGATACGAGAAATTCGTTCTAGGACTTTTTCACGGACCAATGGAACGATATCATCCCAGTTTTGGCCTTGATCGTAAGGTGTATTGACCATAACAAACCAACAGTCCTTGCCGTCTGGCGCATCTGCCGGTTCTAGTCTGTTTGAAATATGAATGTAAACTGTAGGGTCTTCCCAAAACGGTCCATTCATTTGAATATGATCGAATTCTGTCTTGTAATCCTCACTAAAGATGATATTGTGAAGATCCAGTTCTGGAAACTGGGCAGTTAATCCCCAATAAAATATAAGCGCACTTGAACTAGGCTCTTGTGCAAGGGTCTTTTTGGGACGCTTTACCCCCTTTGGCATAAGGTATTGATAAGCGTGCTTCACATCGGTATTACATACCAATTGATCCACCCGCCAAGGTTTACCTTCCGCTTTGAGCCCAGTAATTTCGTTATTTTCAATGGTAAGCTCTTCAACCTTCGTATTTAATTCAAATTGGACACCCAACTCTACCGCCAAACGGGTTAAACTTTGTGAAATTTCGTGCATCCCTCCAACAGGAAAGTGGGTACCTAGATTGTGCTCCAAATGCGTGATCATTTGCATGATTCCCGGAGTTTGATAAGGAGAAGACCCATTGTACGTAGCGTATCTATTAAACAACTGAACCAACTTCGGCGAATTAAACACTTTTTCGTTTTCTTCATGTAACGTTGAAAACAAACCAAGTCTTGGGATTTCTTTTAGTACTTTAATCACTGCTGGAGTCCAGAATGTCCCAATTCTGTGCAAACTCTTTTCAAGAAAAAAAGGCGCCGTTAAATCATACTTAATGCGTGCTCGTTCAAAGTAATCACGCATTTTTTTTCCTTCAGAGTGTCCAAAAACAGAGGCAACTGCTGCTTCGTTTTTATCTATTGAAGGATATAATGTAAGTTTCATTCCATCCTCCCAAAAATAACGACACACTTCATCATGCGTATGGTAGTTGAAATAGTCACGAGGATTTTTCCCTGCCATCTCAAACAATTCATCCACCAAATAAGGTAGTGTAAACAACGAAGGCCCCATGTCAAAACGAAAACCTTTCTTCTCAAATGCAGTTACTTTTCCACCTGTATATGAATTTTGTTCAAATACGATGACCTTCTTGCCCGATGCAGCTAATCGTATTGCCGCACTGAGTCCCGCAATTCCCGCACCAACCACTGCGACTGTACTTGAAGATGTAGACATGAACTATTTTATTTGAGGTACTTAATAAACAAGCATGAATTGATATTGTTGTTCTATCGTGGAAAAGAAACTCTATACCTACGCACTCGCATTTATTGGCGCCATTGTACTGCTTACCATTATATGGCCTTATGAACACAAACTTATTGATTGGCGAGCACCTGCGGATTATTCTGTGCTAGAAAGTGATGAGATTTTCTTCAACAATACACGTATCTATAAGTACCGCACCGACGAAAGAACAGAGCTGACTGCACAAGGTTTCAAAACGCACCGATCTTTAAAATGCCTCAGAGATACTACGGTACCCTTCCTGAACTTTGCAATAGTTAATAACTGGCGTGCAGATGAAGCCTACATTGTCGCTGAACCAAGCGCAAGAAAGTTTTTTAGAGATACGGTAACCGTTCGCGTAGATACCAACGTAGTGAACATCTATCTGGATAAGATGGACTTTGAACAGCATTACCAATTAGCCGCCTTACTCTTTCAAAACGCCTTTGAATACCACCGTGCGTTCATAGTACAAGGTCAAGATTCATTATTGCTTTATGGCACGCAAGGGAATGAAAAAGCGAATTTTGAAGTATTTAAGGACTACTTCAGACTCGTGGGCCGATTCCAATAATCATTGCTTATTTCGCTCAGCTGCACGAATACTGAGCAGTTGAACAATCAAGGCAAAGCCTACAGAACTGTACACATAAGGTTTCGGAATTTCAACGTGAGCACTCTCCGCAATAAGCACCATTCCGATCATAATTAAAAAGGCCAATGCAAGGATTTGTAAACTCATATGGCGCTCAATAAACTCTGCAATAGGTTTTGCAAACGCCAGCATGATCACCATTGAAATTATCACAGCAACTATCATGATGACCAATTCATGAGTCATCCCAATTGCGGTTAAAACGCTATCAAAACTGAAGACAATATCCAGCAGACCTATTTGGATTACAACACCTAATAAAGATTTAGGCTTCTTACTATGGTCACCGTGTTCCTTCCCTTCCGTTTTTTTAACAATTTCTGTTGAAGACTTTGCTAATAAGAACATACCACCTATAAAAAGGATTGCATCTCTACCCGAAACAGGGTGATCACCAATAGTGAAGATAGGATCCGTTAAACCTATCAACCACGTGATGCCCAAAAGCATTACTATTCGAAAGCCTAATGCGAGTCCTAAGCCTAGTCGTCTCGCTAGTGGCTGTTGTGAAGATTTCAGGTCATTAGAAATCAAAGAAATAAAGATGATATTGTCAATTCCTAAAACGATTTCTAGAAAAGTCAAAGTAAGTAACGACAATAATCCTTCTGGACTAAAGAGAACCTCCATAGAGCGAGTAGCGGTTTAGATTTTAATTAAAGATAAATCTTTGACGCTTCACCTAAATCGTTAGAAGATGATATTTGTTAAAGACGGCTCTTTCGGGTCGCTTCGAATCTTTCATAAAAAAACAAGGTGCCTAGAATGAGGAGCATGCCATAGAAAACATCTTCAAATGGGATCGTACCTAGTCGAATTCTCAAATTTTCGTTGTTATTGTACCATACTACCTGTGTCTCTAGAAATGAGCCCGTTAGAATACCATTTTTCAAAAAAAAGGGAATCAATGAAACCGCATAACTCTCGTAAAAGCGAGGCAACCAACTGCATTTCGCAATCCAGCTGACGTAGATTAGCGAAAGTCCTAACAAAATAAAAGTAGATGCGGTGTAACTCTTGTCGTAAGATAGAATTCCTACGGCCAAGCAGAATGGGATGAGTAATTGAGAAATTTTCCCTGCTAAATTTGCTGTGATTATTCCCTTTGGGAAGAAAAGCTCCATGCACTTGTAAATGAAAATACAGGCAAAGGGAACGGTAATAAAAAAGAGGTATTCACCGAGCGGTAAACCGAAAAGATAGATCCCACTTAAATAAGCTGGGGTAAAGCCCCAAACACCCCATTCAGTAAACCCAATATCCCAAACGATAAAAAAACTGCTAATGATTAGCATGGACTTTGCCAGCGAACCAAATGTTTTGTAATACGCAATCCTTGGCTCAAAACTGCGCAATAAGGGAACAGTCAGTGTCCCCAGATTGAGCAACAGATATAGCCATTTTGTTTCTAACACAAACAGTTATGATTGAGCACGTAAAGCACGTACTTGTTTAATGTATTTAGGATGGACCCACAGCATTCCAAAGTTTTCCCCATGTTCTTTACCTAAGTGCCTATGGTGCATTTTGTGGGCAAGACGTATGGCTTCAAGATAGGTAGATTTTGTCTGTTTGAATAACGGAATGCGTTGATGAATAAATAATTCGTGGACCATGGCATATGCAAAACCATAAAGCGCTATACCCGCACCTATAGCAACGCTAATACCCGCGCCATACATCAGACCGAGCATGATGCAGAGCCATGAGGGTATGGCGAAAATGAGAAAGAACGTATCATTCTTTTCCAGTGCGCCCGGAGTTTTGGTGTGATGGTCATCATGTAAGAACCACAAGAATCCATGCATCAGGTACTTATGTGCAGCCCAAGCCACACCCTCCATAACAAAGAAGGTCAGCAACGTCAAGAAAAATTCAAGGGTTGTCATTTTACTACTGATTTTAAAAAAGCCAAACTTTCTTCCACATGATCGGTTGCACGCAAAAGACTTTTAAAGATATAAACTACCCGATGGTTATCATCAGTTACATAGGTGATTCTGTTCGCTACAGTGTTGAACAACAGACCAGGAGCGCCAAAGGACTTTCTCACCTTGTGACCCGGATCACTGAGAATGGGATACTTTAGGTTGTGTTTAGCTGCAAATCCCTTGTGCGATTCTACAGAGGCTTCATTAATACCTATTACCTGAGCACCAACAGCCTGAAATTCACTTTCGTAATTTCTAAAATCACAAGCTTGTGCTGTACAACCCGGCGTATGGTCTTTTGGATAAAAGAAAATAACTAGCGGCTGACCTTTAAAATCTGCGGTACTAACGGGCGTATTGCTTTGATCTACTAGGGTAAATTCAGGCAATGCATCGCCTACTCTTATGGGGTTATTGGGCATGATTAGGGCTTTTCGTTGTGTATAAAACGAAGCAGAACTGTTTTTGTTCGCTACAGTTCCTGGAGTATACTCCACTCAAAATTATCAAACTGACGTAATTCAACCCATTTGTTTTGCTTGCCCTGACTATGGTCAAATCCTAGGTAAATTCCACGCATCCGAACTTCTCCGTAGCGCTGTCTAATAATATGATAATCCGCGATATCATACCCTCGTATGGCATAGAGGTTAGGCTCAACGCCAAAATACGCTCTGAAGGCTTCTACAAATAAAAGTGTTTTCGAATCCTGATACGACATATAGGAAGACATCGCACAGATCACCTCAGCTTCTCGCATGAAATTATCGTTAGTGATTCCACTATTAAAAAGCTGGTATTCCGTAGCATACAGGGAATATGAAGCGTTACCCATTCGTAAATTTCGGAGTACATCTAGAATAAACGCGGGGTCATTATCATAAATGACCAATTCATAATGAGCATTAGTCACCAGTCTCGATAAGGATTCGTTAGACTCCCATTTTGAACCATTAGTCACTAACTGTTTATTTGGATTCGTAAATCCTTCAAAAAATGAATCGCAAGCCGCTGTTCTTAACTTTGTGACTATCAAAGGAATACGACGAACATCTTTCGCACCGCGTTCGTTGATCAAGGTGCGAAGAGACCGATAAAAATCTTCTTCTGCCACAACAGCATTATACACTTCTAGATCATTGATCCCAGCACTTTTGCTCATCAAATTGACCGATTTTTCTGCAACACCATAATCGGCGATCTGCTGTACCCGTTTAGAATAAAGCGGTCCTAGCAAGAGGTCATATTGCTCTATTTTCAGGGAGTCTATAGCTTTCTTCAATGAATCTTGATGGTTGTGCGAGTCGACGAAATCTAGCCTTACCTTAAAAGTACTATCGCTATGCAAATGAGCTGCGAATTCCATACCCATACGTAAACTCATAGCTACAGGACTGCGCTTAGCCAATGCCGTTTCATTAATATAATCGATATGAAAAAAAGGCAAAACCCCTAAAATATTTAGACCAGTTTTAGTGCTGTCCGGTTGTTCACCCAATGTATCCTGAGGCAACGCTGCGCTTACCACGAGCGTATCACTGGTGGCTTTACTTAGGGCAACTTTATTCATGGGTTTAACCAATTGTAAACCGCGTTTCCAATCCGTGCGCGCATCTGGGTTAATACGGTAAAAAGAAACCATATCCGAAAAACCCCACTCTTTTGCTAAAGTCTCAGGGGTATCCCCACGACGCACTTTATAGATTTCAAATCTCGGGTTAGGCTGCACTGAATCCTGAGATTCCGCTTTTAAAACTTCCGTGTTTGCCGGCAAAGAATTCTGCGGAACAGGCGATGGTACTATAAGAACATCGTTCAAAGAAAGTGTGGTACCTACAATCTGTGGGTTCGCTTCAAGAAGCGCATCTACTGTAATTCCATACTGTTTTGAAAGTGAATACAGTGTATTCCCTTTAACTACCACATGTTCAGTAACCGATTGCGCACTGAGCGATGTAGTACTTGCAAAAAAGCAAAGAAAAAGTAAATGTTTTATTCCCATTCGATCGTGGCTGGTGGTTTTGAGCTGATATCATATACAACCCGGTTCACACCTTTAACCTTATTAATAATTTGATTACTCACTTTCGCAAGAAACTCATATGGTAAGTGTACCCAGTCCGCAGTCATGCCATCTGTACTTTCTACCGCACGCAATGCTACCACTTTTTCATAGGTACGTTCATCGCCCATTACTCCCACAGAATTCACAGGAAGCAAAATACTCCCCGCCTGCCAAACGCGATCATAAAGACCTTCGTCCTTGAGTCCTTGAATGAAGATGTAATCAACCTCTTGTAAAATAGCAACTTTTTCCGCAGTGATATCACCTAAAATGCGGATAGCTAGACCAGGACCTGGAAAAGGGTGACGTCCTAAAAGTTCTGCGGCCATATCCATTGATGCGCCAACACGACGCACTTCATCCTTGAATAAGGTCTTCAATGGCTCAACTACTTTCAGTTTCATGAAATCAGGTAAACCACCGACGTTGTGGTGACTTTTTATGGTTGCTGAAGGACCGTTTACGCTAATACTCTCAATAATATCTGGATAGATTGTACCCTGAGCTAACCATGTGACATCTTCAATCAAATGTGCTTCTTGATCAAAAACTTCAATAAATACTCGGCCTATGGCTTTGCGCTTAGCTTCGGGTTCTTCCATTCCTGCAAGTGCAGAAAGGAATTGGTCCGATGCGTCCACACCTTTTACATTCAATCCCATTCCTTCGTATTGCTTGAGCACATCCGTGAATTCGTTCTTGCGCAGTAAGCCGTTATTCACAAAGATGCAATACAAATTTTTCCCTATTGCCTTGTGTAATAACATGGCGGCAACCGAACTATCCACACCGCCACTTAAACCAAGAACGACCTTATCAGTGCCCAACTGCTCTTTCAGAGCGGCAACCGTTTCATCGACAAAATGTGCGGGTGTCCAGTCGCCCACTACTCCAACGATATCGTACAGGAAATTTTTTAGTAACTGCGTCCCGTCTGTACTATGATAGACTTCAGGGTGGAACTGAATGCCGTACGTAGGCTCATCATTTACCTTATAGCCCGCGACACGCACATCGTGTGTTGAGGCAATGATCTCAAAACCTTCTGGAAGTTCCATGATCGTATCACCGTGACTCATCCAGACCTGAGAACCTTCATTAACGCCTCCAAACAAGGTATCTGAGGAGGAGACTGCGCTAAGATTGGCACGACCGTACTCACGAATTTCACTAGGTGCAACTTTACCTCCTGAAGTTAGGGCCATGTACTGGGCACCATAACAGACTCCTAAAAGGGGGAGGTTGCCTTTAATCCCACTCAGGTCAAACTGAGGGGCATCTTCTTGAAGTGTGCTGTAGGGTGAACCGCTCAGGATAACGCCTTTAACATCTGAAGTGATTTCTGGCGGGTTATTAAACGGATGGATTTCACAATATACATTGAGTTCACGAACCCTACGCGCAATAAGCTGCGTGTATTGTGAACCGAAGTCGAGGATCAAAATGGTTTCTTGCATCCAGCAAAAATACCACTATTTTTTACTGCTCAGCACCCAAGTTCCTGCCTTTATTGCTGACATGTTTTCAACGATTTCGTCTCGAGGATCAGCCCCTAAAGCGCCTACAAGATCTGCATAGGATGCTTTTCGTTCCCAGAACGCCCCATCAGGATAAACCATCGCATACACCGTATCAACGGCCTCCATCACTTCTGCATGACGTCTTTTTTGAGCCCTGTAACGAGTCTCAGCGGTACGTTGAGCTAGTTTTATCATCTTCACGCGCAAGGCTTGTGCATGCTGTTCCAACTCTGGATAGGCCGATTTTAACGAGGAATTCCATTGATCAATACCAGCCTCTAATGGCAGTTGCAAGGCTTCCCCTTCTGCTTGTAAAGAAAGATGATTCGCTATAAATTGCTTTTTTAAAGCCTCCACAGAATGGTTCAATATGGCCGATAGCGGTTGTCCAATTTTATCTAAGGCACGCTGCAGTTTCGCGTTTTGAATGAACAGACTATCACGTAGATAAAGCACCGGCATTGGTCGATCCATTTTTTTGAAAGCTTCTCCAAGTTGCAGCCAATACGCAAGTTCACCTCCCCCACCAACATAAGCGAGATTTGGCAATAAATACTCTTGATACAACGGGCGCATTAAGGCGTTTGGACTAATATGCTCTGGCGGACACCGATGATCCGCTTGCTCAAATCGCTGGCGGCCACCATCGCGCAAATCAAAGAGATTGATTTCACGCGGGAATACTTGAGCTTGATAGCCATTCGATACCAAAGCTTCGGTTTGTTTGTGAATGAGCTCCGAATAATCACCCTCCATTTCTGCCGACCAAAGTGGTGCTGCAGCCCCCTTTAAGGTGGCGTCCTGTCCATCAAGGACCAGAAGACCTAATCCTTCCGACCATTGGCGAACCCATTGCCGGGTCGCATCTGCAAGATTTCCGCATTCCTTGTAGGCTTGAAGACGAGGTTGGAGCAGTTTTCTCTGCGCCTCGTTGAGTGGCACGTTTTCGAGCCAATGTTCTAATTGCTCCGCTAAACCATCCGTAGGTAAACAACCCACTGGACCTTTAGCATCGGGATACTCCCAAGTGAATGTGTGCTGGCCTATGCTAAAGCTAGATATTTCCTCAAAATCGTGATCTTCTGTGGCCATCCAAAATATAGGAACTACATCTACTCCGAGTGCTTTAGAAGCTGCTTTTGCAAGTGCCACAGCACCCAAAACTTTAGCTTCAAAAAATACTGTTCCACCACATACCATTAATTGGTGCCCCGTTGTAACACTCAGTGCACCGCTGCGAAATGCAGCAATCGAAGCATTTTCTGATGGTGTGCTATGGGCATTTTGGTGCTCGAATGATTTCGCAACAATTTCTCTAATCTCAGAAGAATAGTTCATCTGAGCATTGGCTTGCGCTGCAAAAGACTCCCAATGGTAAGGAGCTTTCGCAATTGATTCCAGAAAAGTTCCTCCGGCTATGAGGTCCTTCATTACTTTTGAAGGAACGCCGGTTTCCTCATGAGGAAGCAGTGAATATGTGAATTGATCAGACATTATGAAAGCGAAGATAATTGCAATATTGATTGCAGCCTTATTGCTGGGCTGCAGTTCTTCAAAAGAAAATAGCTGTAAGCTTGATGCGCGCTACACGTTTAATTTCGAACAAGCACAGTACTACGCACTTCCCCCCATAGACTTTAGCTTTAATTTAAGCTACGATTACCTTGTACGTATGCCTGAATTTGGCAAACAAAACTTCAACTACTATGAAGCCGCGCGTTACAACGACGATAGTACAGGAAGTGTCTTATTAAAAGTACATCCTTTCAAGAGACAGGGCGCTTACATTTCAATGGACGAACAACGTACGGCACAGATCATGATGGATATACAGAAGGCGAAACGAGACAGCTGGGTGACTGAGAAAAAAGACACTGTAGAAGAATGGTTTATCACATACGGGCGCTACGAACAAGATCCTGAGGATTACATCATAGGTCACAAATTGATTGTAAGAGATAGTTTGTCCAATGGGCTGCTATTAGAACTGCAAATGCCTTGTCCAACAGATTCGTTTTCGTTGATGCGCGAAAAATGCCTTGAGCAGGTCGTTCGCTCATTCAAAGTGCATTTATAAACATTGAGATTTAATACTTAGTCTAAATCGAAACACAAAAGTATTTTACCCTAATTTCCTGCTCATCGCATTGAAATACAATTAGTTATTCTATATTCACCCTATTCAAAGGAAACTTTGAATTAGGTTAGGGGTACGGAGCCAAGAAATTGGCTCCTTTTTTTTGTCTAAACTTTTTATAAGAGCCCACGTTTATTCCATAAATGGGCAACACACTCCGACTTATTTTGGGCGATCAGCTCAATGCGCAACATTCTTGGTTTTCAACTGTGAGCGATCAAATCACGTATGTGATGATCGAATCGCGGGAAGAGGGCAGCTATGCTCCCCATCATATACAAAAGGTCACTGGGATACTTTCTGCAATGCGTCAATTCGCTCAAAGATTACAGTCATTGGGCCACCACGTGCACTATCACAACATCCTCGAAGGGAATGAACCCAATTTGCGTAGTATTTTAACATCGATAGCACGAAAAAACGGCATTACACATATTGAACTGCAAGAACCCGACGAATGGCGTTTGCGTAAAGATTTAGAACAACTGCATGGCAAAGGGTTCGAGATTTCTTGGTTTTCTAGCGAGCATTTCATAAGCTCGAATGTTGAATTCCAGGAACTTTTCAAAGGGAAAAAAACCTTCTTAATGGAAACCTTCTATCGTGCCTTACGTAAAAGAACTGGTCTCTTAATGGATGGAGCACAGCCCGTTGGCGGTAAATGGAACTACGACGCTCAAAACAGAAAGAAACTCCCAAAGGACCATCTCCCTCCGCCTCCATTCGTACCCAGCACGGATGTGAGTGAAGCGTATGCAGATGCCATTGCAGCGAAACTCCCAACCATAGGTAAGTTAGAAGATCCCAAGCATTTTTATTGGCCCACAAGACCAGAGCAGGCCTGGGAAATTTTCGACCATTGGCTACAATACGGCTTGCATTCTTTTGGAGATTACCAGGATGCACTTACGACAAAAAGCTGGTCGTTGTATCACAGCCGGATTTCA
Organism: Cryomorphaceae bacterium; assembly: GCA_024638285.1. Lineage (GTDB taxonomy): Bacteria > Bacteroidota > Bacteroidia > Flavobacteriales > Schleiferiaceae > UBA10364. The sequence goes on along the minus strand of JAHEKP010000001.1, from coordinate 20,077 downwards.
TTCGCTTTAAATACTAAAATGATACAGCCGCTAGAAGTATGTCATCGCGTGGAATCCTTTTACCGAACGAATCCAGAGATTCCTTTAAATGCAGTAGAAGGTTTTATACGGCAAATACTAGGATGGCGTGAGTTTATGCGTTGTGTCTATTGGCATCGTATGCCCGAATTTGCAACGGAAAATTTCTTTGAATTTGACCGAAAACTGCCGCAGTGGTTTTGGAACGGGGAAACAAAAATGAAATGTCTATCCCATACCATCAGGCAAAGCCTGGACCACGGTTATGCACATCATATTCAAAGGCTCATGGTAACAGGAAATTTTGCGCTTTTAGCGGGAATTGATCCAGATGAAGTAGATTTATGGTACCTCGGCATCTACATCGATGCTTTTGAATGGGTTGAAATCACGAATACCCGTGGCATGAGTCAATATGCTGATGGTGGCTGGATTGCCACAAAACCCTATGTTTCTTCTGCAAATTATATGAAGAAGATGGGTGATTACTGCGACCAATGCCACTACAATCCGAAAACTAAAACAGACGACGACAGTTGTCCTTTCAACGCATTGTACTGGAATTTCTTCGATAGCCAGCGCGATAAACTTCAATCGAACTTTCGCCTAGGCATGGTATACCGCACCTACGATAAAATGAATGCCACAGTGAAAGCTGGAATTCGAGAAAAAGCCCAATCCCTATTAGACAACATCAACGCATTATAACATGAGTACTTGCATTCTTTGGTTTCGTAACAATCTAAGACTAGGTGACAACCTCCCCGTGCTTCAAGCTTACAACACGTTTGAAACCGTAATTCCCGTGTATTTTATTCCTACTGCGGATCAAATCGATTCTTGGGGCAACCCCACCATCGGTGCTTGGCGCGAACAATTCTTGCACGATGCAGCCATGGATTTACGGGTAAAATTACGCGAGTACGGTAGCGATCTTTTGTTGCTAGAAGGTGATCCCGTGACAACATTACAAGAGTTGGCAGCGACTTTCGAGACCGATGCTATTTATGCGCCAAAGGAATTATCAGCATACGAAGTGCATGAGCAATTGCAGCTGAACCTTTGGGGTAAAAGTGAAGGTATAGAAGTAACATTTTTCCTAGAGCGTACATTGTACCAACCGGATGATTTTCCTTTCAGCATAGAAAATATGCCTCAGGTATTTTCTCCATTCCGAAGAAAAGTAGAAAAGTATGCGGCGCCAAGAAAAGCTTGGGAGGAGCCTGCAATCTCTCCTGTAGATGTCAGTAGCTTTAGTCAGTTACAAGGAGAATGGGACGTAAGTACTCCAGCGCCCGATGACCGCACTGCATTTCCATATCGAGGAGGTGTACGTGAGGCCTGGCGTGCGCTCGAGGACTATTTTTGGGAAGGTGAACAAGCGGTTCAAGTCTATAAAGAAACTAGGAACGGCATGTTGGGTCGATCTTTTAGTTCAAAATTCTCACCCTTCCTAGCCATCGGTTGTATAAGTGCAGCTCAGGTAATGGACGAATTGGACCAATTCGAAGAACGACATACCAGTAACGACAGCACGTACTGGCTCTTCATCGAATTACTTTGGAGAGAATTTTTCCAATGGACGGCTTACAATGCTGGCAAACTTCTTTTTATGCCAACAGGACTCCAACCTGAAAAGCCCTGGAAGCCGCACTTCAATAAGCGGAAGTACGATCAATGGAAAAATGGTGAGACTGGCGATCCATTAGTGGATGCCAATATGAAAGAGTTGTTAGCTACCGGTTTTATGAGCAACAGAGGCCGTCAAAACGTAGCTTCCTTTCTCATTCACGATATGGGATTGGATTGGCGCAGCGGCGCGGCTTGGTTTGAAAGTCAATTGATTGACTTTGATCCTGCTTCAAACTATGGGAATTGGCTTTATATCGCAGGTCGCGGGAACGACCCCCGACCGTTCAGGAAATTCAATACGAAAATGCAGTTGGAACGCTACGATCCGGACAAAAGCTATGTAAATACTTGGTTGAATTAATGTACTTTTCCAATATGGATTGGACACATTTATTGAATTTAGAATTCCCTCAATTACCCTTAGACGCTGCAGATGAGGCCATCTTGAAAGAATTGGCTCATAAGCTTCAGGACAACTATCCATACCATAGCCCAGATTACGCCGGTCAAATGATCAAGCCGCCGCTTCCGCTTGCACAGGCTGCACATTGGATGACCAGTTTTGTCAATCCAAACAATCATGCCCTTGATGGAGGACGTGCAACCTCAGCCCTAGAACTTGAGACCATAGCCGCCTTTGGAAGGATGGTAGGCTTTTCAAAACCATTGGGACATTTAACCTCTGGTGGAACTACTGCAAACCTAGAAGCACTCTGGGTTGCACGTCAATCCAATGCAAATACCATCATTTTAGCGAATGAACATGCGCATTACACGCACAGTAGGATGAGTGAAGTACTGGGAATGCCTTTTCAAACCATCAGATCGACAGAAAACGGATCGATGGATAGTACTGCGCTGAGTGTTGCTTTGGAGAACCTCCAAAGTCAAGGGGTAAAAGCGACCATCGTTGTAACACTTGGAACGACCGGTATGGGGGCAGTAGATCCTCTTGAGGATATTATTCCCTTAGCACGAGCCTACGACGCCCGTATACACGTTGACGCAGCTTACGGAGGCTACTTTACGCTGGCTAACCTTCCAAAAGACGTGCAACGGCATTTTACCGCGATAGCCGAGGCCGATTCTATTGTTATTGATCCGCATAAGCACGGTCTGCAGCCCTATGGTTGCGGTGCAGTGCTGTTTAAAAATCCTGAAGAAGGACGCTTTTACAAACACGATAGTCCCTACACGTATTTTACGTCCGACCAATTACACTTAGGTGAAATCACGCTTGAATGTTCACGAGCTGGTGCTGCTGCTGCTGCACTCTGGGCGACACAACAAAAATTCCCATATGTGCGTTCCGGGAACTTTGCACAGCGGCTGAATTCAAGCCTTGCAGCAGCCCAAGGACTGAAAAACACTTTAATGGCCAAGGGATGGTGGGTACTGGAACCCCAACTAGATATTTGCATATTCAGTTTACCTGGTTTGAAAGCTTCAGAAATAAGTGCTAAAAACCGAGCGTTTTTTGAGCAAAAAGCAGAAGAAAACATTCATCTCGCGCTGTTCAGCCTGCCGCAGCAAAACTGCCCATGGCAGATGGAATGGGATGTCCCTAGTATAACTGTAGTACGCAGTGTGCTTATGAAACCAGAGCATAATGACCGTGCCCTTTGGGAACGAATTGCACGTAGCTAAGCACCTTTCACTAAAGCACAAATTCCTTCTAAGTCTAAAGTAATTTGTTCTCCAGTAGCAAGATTCTTCACGGGAATTGCTGAGGCTGTCATTTCATTTGTGCCCACTAACGCGAGATAACCGATGCCTTTTTTATCGGCGAAATCAAATTGCTTTTTAAGTTTCGAAGCGTCTGGATACAGTTCCGCGCGAACACCTAAAGCAACGAGTTTTGCAACCCATTGGTAGGCAACCACACTCTCCTCTGGACCAAAGTTCGCAAACAATACCGCAGAAGCATTCGCCGTGGTGGATGGGAATAAATCTAATTCTTCTAAACAAATATAAATACGGTCTAAACCAAAGCTAATCCCAACACCGGATGTATTCTTCATTCCGAAAATACTGGTTAGGTCTGCATAGCGTCCTCCGCCACCAATACTTCCCATCGAAACGCCATTTGCAGCAACTTCGAAAATAGTTCCCGTGTAGTAGTTAAGTCCACGAGCGAGGGTGAAGTCGAAAACTAATTCAGCGCTATTCAATCCAGCTGCGGCCTGTGACAAGACGAAATTCATCTCATCCAGTCCTAATTTACCTTCTGAACTTTCTGCTAATAATCCCGTCAATCGGTCGAGCGTCAGCCCTTCTTCTATCCACTGCCCAAAGGTTGTTACGGCAATTTCAGGTAATCCCTGTGTACGCATTTCTTTCAAAACACCTTCTACTCCTACCTTATCTAACTTATCAATGGCAACCGTAAATGCAATAAATGCGTCGCTAATTCCTAGTACCTCCGCCATTCCTGCTAGAATTTTGCGGTTGTTTACTTTAATAGTTGTGGAAAGACCTAGTTTAGTAAACGATGCATCATACAATTGGATCAATTCTACTTCTTGCCACAAACTGTCCGACCCTACAACATCTGCATCGCACTGGTAAAACTCACGAAAACGTCCCTTCTGTGGACGGTCTGCACGCCAAACCGGCTGCATCTGGTAGCGTTTAAACGGAAAGGCTAGTTCATTTTGGTGCTGGACAACATACCGAGCGAAAGGAACAGTTAGATCATAGCGCAAAGCCTTATCTGCAACTTTTGACGTAAGGACTTTTGGGTTTTTATTCGCCCATAATCCTTCATCAATCTTAGATGTAAAATCGCCGGAACGTAGAATTTTAAAAATCAATCGGTCCCCTTCCTCACCGTATTTACCGGTCAGCGTTTCTATATTTTCAAATGAAGGCGTTTCTATAGGATCGTAGCCGCGCAATTCAAACTGCTCACGCAAAACATTCATGATGTATTGGCGCTTCTGCACTTCCGCCGCTGAAAAATCTCTGGTACCTTTCGCTAATGAGGGTTTCATAGGACTCGTATTGATAATCTAGACTACAAAGGTATTGGCTTCTGAGCGATCTTCTACTCTATTCCCAAACAACTTCTGTACAGCTTTTGAAAGGCTTCCGATTCTTTCAAAGCCTGAAAACTTCGTTCGTTGTGCTTCCAATTCTTTCGCATCGGTAAAGCCCCGAAGAATATATGAGCGACCCCATCTACACCAAACTCATCTAAAACTGACCAAAAAATGCAAACTACATCTGGATCACTATCCGGTAAGTTCAATGCTGCTGCCAGCGGATATTTGACAACAGAAAAATAGCGATCGGCTGTTTCCGGGTCAATGTATTTATCTTTTAATTCAAAGTAATTGGGATTTCTCCCATTAAAGGATACAATATACTTTCCTCCTTTAATCATTGGCATACCGGCAGGGCCTACCAGCCATTTTCCGTCTATGAATCGACCATTTAATACCTCAGTATATGATTCGCCTTGATAATTCCAGCTTATGGTGTAGCTGCGATCAGGACCTGTACTTAAAACAGTAGCCATGCGTTCCACACGCTCTTTTTCAACCATCCAGTGATTGAAACGTGGTTGAATGACCATACCAATTCCAAACAATACAATAACTATGAGAATCACACTAATACCCCAAGTAGCTTGTATATTTCGCTTGCGGTCCTCTTCTGCCCGGCGTTTTAACATCTCCGCACGCATTTTTGCACGTTTCTCCGCTAAAGCATCCGTCTCCGCCGAGCGTCGTTTTGTTTGTTCAACCGTTGCGTCTACTAATGCCAATGCCCGTAACACGTATTCTACAGCCGCTCCTAACTCCTGAAACGCCTCTTCCGTTCCTCCTGAATCTGGGTGTCTTTTCTTCGCCAGCCTTTTATAAGCCACAGAAACCGCTCGCTCGTCCTTAGGCAAGGTGTCCAATTCTAAAATGCGTAAGGCTTCTGTTATTTTCACTTGTGAAGTACGTTAATGCAGGCTTAATTTAAGAAAACCCTTTCAGAGATATTAGCGCTGATAGCGGATACGTTCGTTTGCTCTTGCCGGAATCAGTTCTCCTGCGATGAATTTCCGCAATAAAATATTTTCAATAAGCCGATCCTCTGCATCATTTTCAGGATCGTAAGGCCGTTTTAAATCAATGTCATACCACCACGCCGTCATGGACCAAAACCTTGCAGATAAACCGCTTCTATAAGATTTAATTATCTCATACACACTCGTGTGCGTCTCTCTGTAAATTAATTTACTTAAAATCTGTCCTTCACTGCGTGTTAACTTTCTTAACTCCGGCTCAAAACGCTCTTGCAGATAGTTCTGGTAAGACTTCGTGTATTTTCTACGCTGCCGCCTGCGGTCGATTCCTTCCAACTGCATATTCACAGAATCCATACGTAAAGCGGCCTCTCGTACATAAGGATAGACACGCGATACCTTTTTCATTAATGCATAGTAATTTCTGCGTGCTTGAATATCGTTTAAGGTTGGTTTTGCTACGAACAATACTTCATCTAAAACCGACCAAGGCACAGTATCTCCATCCACAATCAATTGCCCAAACAAAGGACTATTCGGATGAGCGGCTGTACTTAAAGTATCTACCTTTTGAGCGTGTACCGAAAGGCACCACAAAAGCGTAAAAAAAACTTTAACTCCTGTTTTGCTTCCAGCGACTTTGGCCATTTGATGTGCTCGTGCGTTGCGTTTCTTTTTGTCCTTGTAGAAGATTGCTCAGTGCCATCGCGCCAACAGCCTCCAACTCTGGATTGCTTTTATCTAAGGCCTCTGGTGTGTAATAATTGGCCACAAAATGAGTATCAAAATCGCCACTCACGAATGCCTCATGATCCATGACAAATTGGGCAAAATCTATAGTCGTCTGAACGCCACTGATTCTGTATTCACTCATCGCACGTTTCATTCTGGCAATGGCCTCTGTGCGGTCAGCCCCAAAAGTGATGAGTTTAGCAATCATAGGATCGTAGTAAATACTAACCTCCATACCTTCTTCCAAACCATCATCCACTCGAACTCCTAATCCCTGTGGCCGACGGTATTCTCGCAAAGTTCCAGTTCCAGGCATGAAATTCGCTGCCGCATCTTCCGCATAAACCCGTACCTCGATAGCATGTCCCTGAATCTTGAGATCGTCCTGGGTAAAAGGCAACACCTCACCTTGTGCGATTTGAATTTGCGCTTTTACTAAATCTATTCCAGTAATCTGCTCAGTAACCGGGTGCTCCACTTGCAAACGGGTATTCATCTCTAGGAAATAGAATTTACCACCCGGTTCAAAAATGAACTCAACAGTTCCTGCACCACGATAATCACAAGCTTTTGCAACGTTCACTGCAGCCTCACCCATTGCAGCTCTTAGCTCAGGAGTAAGTACTACAGAAGGTGCTTCTTCAATGACCTTTTGATGTCTTCGTTGAATAGAACATTCTCTCTCAAACAAATGCACAACATTTCCATGCGCATCTGCGAGAACTTGAATTTCAATGTGACGTGGGTTTTGAATGTACTTTTCAACAAACACTGCTCCGTTTCCAAAGCTGTTGGTCGCTTCACTAACTGCACGTTGCATTTGATTTTCAAATTCAGTAACCTCGTGTACAATACGCATTCCCTTACCACCGCCTCCAGCGCTCGCCTTAATCATAACGGGAAAACCGATAGCTGTAGCCAATTTTTTCGCGGCTTCCACATCCGTAACCTCTCCATCGGAACCCGGAACTAACGGAACATCAAAGTCCTCTACAGCAGCCTTCGCACTCAATTTATCACCCATCACCTGAATGGCATGCTCTCGCGGACCTATAAATATTATGCCTGCAGCTTCAACTGCAGCCGCAAAAACTGCATTTTCACTTAAGAAGCCGTAACCTGGATGAATGGCATCTACCTTAAGTTCCTTTGCAAATGCTATAATCTTGTCGCCCTTAAGGTAACTCTCCGAAGAAGGCGCCGGACCTAGACAAACGGCCTCATCTGCAAAAAGCACATGTGGAGCTCTTCGATCCACTTCAGAAAATACAGCTACAGTTTTAATGCCCATTTCACGGGCACTGCGCATGACGCGCAAGGCGATTTCGCCGCGATTCGCGACCAATATTTTGGTAATAGGTTTCATAATGTGATACGTTCGCTTGATGCGTTCAAGCAAATATAAGGCACTGTGCTAGGAAAAACTTAGAGTTTCAGTATGCGTCTTCGCCACAAGTGTTCATTAGTCGATATTCTAATCTCATAGCTACCCGCAGGTAAAGAATGTAGATCCAATTGGGAATCGCTCGCTTGAAGTACCTTTTCAACCGCTACTTTGACGCCAGCCGCATTAAAGACCTCAATTTCTGCGGTTACGTTGGAACCAAACTCAAATTGAACATATCCCTGTGTTGGGTTCGGGTAAACCTTTAGGGCAGTTGAATTTTCGTCCATTCCGACTTCCGTTAAACTATGGATGATTACCGTAGTATCACCACAATCGTTGATCAGCAACAACCGAACGGTATATTGCAACGATATCACACCAAAGGTGTGCTGCGCATTTGGTGAGTTGCCTTTATCGTTGGTTCCATCGCCCCAGAACCAGTGAAACTGAGTTGCGCCTGTAGAAGAAGCAAAGAAGTTAACCGTCATTCCATTTGAACTTGTCGACACAATGTTGAAGCTAAAGTTACCCACTGGAGGATCACATGTAGCAACATCTTTGGAGAAGGTATGCTGAGTCCCGCAACTGTCTGTAGCGGTTAAAACCACTGTAAAAGAACCATTGGTGGTATACGTGTTGCTTGCAGTCCCCCCTGTTCCGGTAGAACCGTCACCGAAGTCCCAGTTGTAATTAGTAAGATTCGAAGGCGTTGCCGTAAAATTAAATGTATTTCCAGATGCCGATTCTGTAAAAGTTAAGTTCACTGGAGCGCATACTTCTACGGTATCCAGAACCACAACGGTATCCCCACAAAGACTTGAGGCCGTTAGCGTAACTACATATTGCCCTGAATTCGCGTACGTATGCGTTGGTGCAGAGGTAGCAGACGCCACCGCTCCATCACCAAAGGACCAATTATAATTTAGACCTGTACCCTGAGAACCAGTTGTATTGAAATCTACCGTCAAACCGTTAATGGCATTAGTAGTGAGTATTGACATTGAATCACAGACCGTTATGGAATGTAGTAGAGAATCGACGCTACCACACGCACTGTAGACCACTTGGTACACATTCATGTTGCCAAAAATAGTGGTGTAGGTATGTTGAGCAGTTGTACCGGTATCTTGAGTAGTATCCCCCCAAAACCAAAGGGTCGAATCTGCACCTATTGTAGAGGAAGTACCCGCTAAAACTGTACCCGTTAGCGAAACAGATCCTGTCGCTGTAATAGGTGGACATGGAGATGTCGTGAAGGATATACTGTCCCAAAGACTTACTAAAGAAGATGTACAAGTATCTTGTACCCAAACCGTATAGGTTGTTGAAGGAAGTAAACCGCTTAGACCAAAAGATTGGTTTGAAACGGAAAGACGTGTTCCAGAACCCAATGTAAAGCCTTGAACGTCGTATTCTAATGCCGATGAATTCGCCGTACCAGACCACGTAATATCTGCGGAATTGTACGTGATGTTGTTCACTGAAATGCTGGGGGTTGGACAGGTCGTAGGCTCATCTATTCGAATATCGTCAATAGAAATGTCCGCTTGATAGGCTGTAAAAGAGCTAGATCCGTCTCGCCACGCCTTAAAGATGATTTGTACCGTATCGTTTTCAAAAGCAGAGAGACTAATGGTTTCTTTCAGCCAAGCCGCATTTGAACTGCTTTGTTGTTGACCGCTAATCGTTTTTAAAAGAACAACAGATTGACCTACTGCTTTTACATATACCCTAAGTTTATCAATATCCGGCCCAAACATATGGTACCAGAAAATCAACTCAGGGCTTTGAAGGCTGTCTAAATCTATGAGTGGAGTGCGGAGTTCGGTATCTGCGGTAGTACTAAAAGGCGTTGCACTTCTTGCGAAAGCATAACCACCTGTGCCTGTAGTATGATCACCTGACGGTCCAGTGCCTGTATAATGCGCAGCGGTGCCCCCTCCTGTCCAGAAGTAGTCTGCGGTATCCGACCGAAGCCAGCAGTCGTCAACTTCACCGTTTTGATCAGGCCAAGCGGGGCCAATCCATGTTGAAGCACTTGAGAATTGTTCAAGAAACGGCGCCGTATAAAAAGTACAATTCGTTCTAAATCTTGGGCCATCGCGCCAAGTACTCACATCACCAGTACTGCATGAATCTCTGACTTGCCATTCATAAGTAGTTTGCGCTGAAAGCATTCCTATACCTTTGGCTGATGTATTTGCAGTAGTCCAACTCCACGCGTTTGTTCCAACCTCACGGTAACGCAACTGATAGTTTGATGCTCCGCCAGAGGTCCAGTCCAATTGTGCTACCATAACACCAACAGCAGTTACCGCAGTATTATCAGGCTTTGGACAACTGGGTTCCTCATCAATCTTCACGTCATCAATCGAAAATTGTGTATAAAATGAATTTTGCGTATTCGTGCAATCGAAGCGAATTCTAATGGTATCACCTGAATATGAAGTACCTAGAGATAGTATTTTTTCTGTCCAAGGTGCATTTTGAGAGCTGTGTGTCACTCCTGACGTATCCCAAAGTGCGGTCCAGCTACCGCCAAGTTTCTGCACATACACATCAAAGTCACCCATCCCAATGCCATAACCATGGTAGTAAAAGCTTAACTCCGGCGAGACGAGCGTATCCAAATCAATCCACGGTGAAATGAGCCGAGGATTGGTTCCACTTACGAAAGTACTGGTCACTTGATTCATCATGTACTGACCAGATCCTGTCGTATGATCCCCTGAAGGGCCGGTTTGTGTCCAGTTGAATGCAGGAGGACCGGGTGTCCAAAACTGTGTGGCTGAACCTTGATCAAGCCAGCATTGATCTAAATCTCCTTGGACATTCCATGTTGAAGCCGGATCCCAGTTTGCGCCCTCAAAATTCTCAAAAAACGGCGCTGTGGCAAATGAACATTGAGTCGTGAATGCAGTGTAAGCCGACCACGTCGAAGTGTCTCCCGCTGCACAAATGTCACGAACGCGAACAGAATACGTGGTGTTAGGAGTAAGCCCGGAAAGTGTCGCTGGCTTCGTTGATGAATTCACAATAGTTCCACCACTAGCGCCACTGTTACCTTGAGCAAATTGAATTTGATATCCTAGCTGATTCGAATTTAAAGTGGTCCAATTCAAAACCACTGATGACGAAAGAACAGTAGATGTAGTAACATTAACCGGTTGATCACAACTGGGTGTCTCCTCTACCGTAATATCATCTAATGCGACCCTACTTTGCGTCCACCAACTGAACGATGTATTGCGCTTTGCTGAGAACCTGATTTGAATAGTATCACCTGCCCACTGCGTTAACGACTCCACATGTTTACGCCAAGGGGAATTCTGGGAAGTAAACTGGCTAGAAGCAGTAGTTGAATTTATCGTGTGTATTTGAGTCCAGGCGGTGGTCCCCAATTTTCTTACACGTACATCCATTAAATCAATTTCTGAGCCGTACATGTGGTAATAGAATTGCAGCCTCGGTGCAGTATCGCTGCTTAAATCAATGGGTGGGGTTATTAAATGTGTAACTGTTCTATACGCACCAGAAGTACTCCATCCTTCTGCCACGGCGTACCCACCAGTTCCTGAAGTATGATCCCCACTAGGTCCGGAATTTATCGTTCCTAATGCAGGTGGACCTGCCATCCACAAATAATTACCTGTGGACAATAATCTAGTCCAGCACGTAGGTATAGACCCCGTATTTTGCCATGTACTTTGTGCAACCCAATTCGAACCATCGAAGTTTTGTGTATACGGTGTGCTTTTAACACATTGCGAAGAAGCTTCGTGAGCGAAGAAACTGAGTAATGTGATAAGTAAGGATAAGAGTCGGTTGTTCATCATGTTAAAGGTAACAAAACACTTAGAAAAATGTTTGAACAATGAGTATGCCACAACCTTTATTGAACCACTGTTAAGTTTCACTATTTTTGAACAAGTATGAATGCACTGCAACGAAATCTATTAATACTACTTATTGGAGGCACAACTATTTGCGAGGCGCAGATACTTGCTGTATATAAATACGATGGCGGAGGTGATTGGTATGCCAATCCAACGGCATTAAAAAACCTAAGCGAATTTTACAACGCAACCTCAGGCGCAAAATCTTCTGTTGATCCAGAACCGGTAACCGCTGAGGTCTTATTAGAGCATGGAGTTTCTTTTCTACATGCCACTGGACACGGCCGTATAGTGCTAGCTGAAGCACAAAGGGACCAACTCCGACTTTTTACAGAAAACGGTGGGTTTATACATTTTGATGATAATTACGGTATGTCAACCTATGCCAAAGAAGTCCTTCAACAAGTTTTTCCTGAAGCTACGGTCGCGCCCGTTGCGCACAGCCACCCTATTTTCAACACCCCCTTTTCTTTTCCAAAGGGATTACCAAAAATTCATGAACACGACAATGGCTTGCCAGAGGCACAAGGCTATTTTGTGAATGGTGAATTAGTAGCGCTATTGACTATTGAAACGGATTTAGGTGATGGCTGGGAAGACGCTGAAGTGCATGGGGACGCAAAGGAGAAACGTGAAGACGCATTGAAAATGGGCGCAAACTTGTTAAATTGGGCCACAGTACGAAACCTGCAGCCATGAAAAATTTTGAATTACAACCTTTTACTAAAGCCTGCCTACAATTGTTGGTTTTGTCTGCTCTTGGGTATGCGTTGTGGACGATTAAGGGAGTTGTCGTATACGCGGGTATATCCCTGTATGTAAGTATCTTAGGAAGACCTGTTTTCAAGGCACTTCAATTCAAAACTCCCTTGGGCAAATACCTTGGTCAAACGGGTAATGCCGCCATTACTCTTATAGCCATAGGAGCTGTTCTAAGCGGTGTTGTCACCTGGTTTTTCCCGCTACTAATCAAAGAATTTTCCTTCCTAAGTACGATTCAATACGATCGTTTAATCGCAAGTTTGGAAAAGGAATGGAATCAATTAGACGCAGTTCTCGCAAGTTTCGGCATCAATTCACAAGATGAATTGGAACAAATCAACAGAAGCTTACAAGAGTTTGCATCGGTCAATGCCATTAGCGATGCACTAAGTAGCTTGATTGGCAGTATGGGAAATGTGATTATAGGCGTTTTCTCTATCACATTCATTTCGTTTTTCTTAATTCGCGAACAAGAATTGGCACATCGCTTCATTGATTACATCACGCCCAAAAAACACCATGCGAAAATCGATGAAATGGTCCCTAGTATCAAACGCGTAGTAACACGCTACAGTTTTGGGATCCTCATTCAAATTACTCTCATTTTCTTGCTACTCTCAGTGGGCATGAGCTTAATAGGCGTTCAAGGTGCTATAGTTCTAGCGCTGACTGCGGCTGTTTTTAACCTCGTTCCTTACGTTGGCCCGCTAATCGGCGCGAGTCTAGGCATTCTATTAGGTATGGGCCAATTGTATACTGCGGGTATAGCAGATCCTGCAACTACGGTAGATTTACTGAAGAGTTTGTACCTCCTTATTGGACTTTTTGCAGTGGTTCAATTACTAGATAACATCGTATTCCAACCCCTAATTTTCTCCAATAGTGTCGGTGCTCATCCGCTTGAGATTTTCCTGGTAATTTCAATAGCGGGCACCTTGCTTGGTGTGGGGGGGATGATTTTTGCGGTTCCTGCCTACAGCATATTAAGAATTGTAATTAATACAGTCAAAGAAGGTTGGGATTCATCCGGAACCTAAAGGTATGGCACACCCCAAACAGCAAGTACATCCAGAAGACTTTAACAGTTCAGAGGCAGCGACCTGGTTGGCATCTCATAAAGATTCAGCGGTAAGTGACCTGCGTTTAAAATATGGTCTCCAGCGTCCCTACGCCAGTTGGATTGCACAATTGGAGGCACAGCGTAAGTATGCTAATAAATTCCCCGCCTTACTCCTAAACAACTGGATATTCCCTTCTGGACAAGCTACAGAGCAAAGCAGCTCAGAACGCACCGCACTGTACAAGGCATCACTCATTTCTTCGACTTACACCGCAGATTTGTGTGCAGGAATGGGGATCGATTCATGGGGGTTTACGCAGCGTACTGGCAGCCATGGACATTTTGTAAATGAATTGGACCCCGGATTGTCAAGGCTTTTAGAAGTCAATCTAAAATATGCAACCCACACCTCAGGCACTGCAACATCAGTTCTACCTAAACTTAAGCGTTGGCTTCAAGAAAAAAACATTGCTCCATCAGAAGTCACCATTTATTTGGATCCAGACCGCAGAACAGGTGCGGGTAAGTCCGTGGCGCTTCAGGATGCCAGCCCTAATGTGGTGATTCTCCAGCACGAATTTCTCAAGCTAAGTCATACCCTTTTGACAAAGCACAGTCCTATGGTAGACTTGAAAGCGCTGCATGAGCTGGAGTATTTATGTGAGATTCATGTGGTTGAGTACCAAGGGGAATGCAAAGAAGTTCTCGCCATACAACGTGCGGAATACACTGGTGAACCCACAATTAAAGCCGTTGTATTGCAGGAGGACGGGTCAGTAGAGCAAAGCAATGCTCAGCGCCCTGTGGCCATGGTAGCCTTTGTAAATGAACTGGACCAATTTTTAATACAACCCGGACCTTCACTCGCAAAAAGCAACTTGCATGAACGGATTGCGGCAGAACAGCATTGGAGAAAATGGACTGTTGGCAACCTCTATACTACAGATAAGTTACCCGCTGCTTCTCCCTTTTATAAGCTTTACCAAGTCATTGAACTTGCAAAGCCTTATAAACTGAAACTTCCTCCAGAGGGCGGCGCCATCGAGCGAATCGGTTATCCAGAACATCCCGAAGTCATTCGAAAAAAATTGGGCTGGAAAGAAGGGCGTGAAAACAAATTATTCGCTGTTCAAAAAGGGAAGGAAAAACTAATGGTGCTTGTCAAACGTTTAGAATAAGGCATCCTTTTTGATGTATCTTTATTCTATGCGTAAAAGTCTACTTTCCCTATTCCTGGTGCTCACGCTACTTCCCATGGCATCTGGGCAGGAAGCGCTTTTTGTACCCAATGAAGGTCAGTGGTCAGGTAGCTTTTCGCATAAGATGCCTTTGAAGTACGGCGGGTTATTTTTTGAGCGTGATGCGGTTCAAATCGTTTTAGTCGATGCAAATCATATTGAAGACAGTCACAGCCATGAAATGCACGAAGCAGGACTTAGTCATAAAACGGATGATTTAAAGGGTCATGCAGTACGTCTTAGATTCTTAAATGCTACTCCTACCCTAGCCGAAAACAAAAATCCAACGGAGTTTTACCATAATTATTTTCTAGGATCAGATTCTTCGATGTGGAGAGGAAATGTAAGACCGTCGCGAAAACTCAGTTACAGCGGGTTGTACACAAACAGCGTTTTGGAATTTGGACAAACAGGGAACCATGTTAAATACCAGTGGCACATTACTGATCCCTCCACTATGGATAAGATTCAATGGACCTATGAAGGCGCAACAAAAACGGAAATCAATCCAGAAGGAGCGCTGGTGATCCATACCTCTATTGGTTCATTCCTTGAGAGTGCGCCAGTAGGCTGGGGATGGAAAAATGGCGAACGTATAGACTTTGGATTATGGTATGAAATGGAGAACGAAGTACTCCGATTTAGAGCAGAAGCTGTTGCTAAAACTTTAGATTCCTTAGTGCTTGATCCACAGCTCATATTTACATCATTTAGCGGCTCTTTAACGGACAACTGGGGCTTTACCGCGACGTACGACGATCAAGGTCGATTATATGGAGGTGGCGTCGCATTCGCAACAGGCTATGTGGCTTCAACTGGTGCTTTTCAAACCACCTATAACGACCCGCCTGGGATAAATTTAGGGTTTAACCCAGATGTAACCATTACCGTTTTTGAACCGCAAGGCAATACCATGCTGTATGCGACCTATTTAGGAGGTACTGCACCTGATCACCCACACAGTTTAGTGGTTAACAGCAATGGGCATTTAATAGTAATGGGCACTACAGGGAGTAGTAACTTCCCAACGCAAAGCCCTATTCAATCTGCTAATGCAGGAGGATCAACGGTCAATATTAACGGCTACGAATTTAAAAAAGCAGACCTCTTTATTAGCCGATTCAACACTACAGGAACAGCACTTTTGAGCTCAACATATTTAGGGGGAACGGGCAACGACGGACTGAACACAGAAATTGTCAAGAACTATGGTGATGCCGCGCGCGGTGAAGTCGTGGTAGACGGATCCAATAACATATACGTCACAGCATCTACGAACAGCACCAACTTCCCTTCAACCAACTGCAGTAGTTGTTCAAAAGCGGGAAATCAAGATGCTGTGGTATTTAAACTCAATTCTACAGGAACCAGCCTCTTGTGGAGTAATTATTATGGCAGTACGAGTAATGATGCCGGATACAGTTTGAAATTTCACAACAACGCGGTTTTTATAACGGGAGGTACGGATGGGAACAATCTGCCCAGCACTACAGGGGGTTATAAAACCACCTACAGTGGTAGTTTCGACGGTTATATTGCAAAATTTAACGCCGCAACGGGTGCTTTACAGCAATCCACCTATCTAGGGACGAGCGCGTACGACCAAAGTTTCATTCTTGATGTAGATAAATTAGGGAACGTCTACGCATTTGGTCAGACGCAAGGCGCCTACCCCATTTCCACGGGCGCATGGGGTACGCCACAGTATAGAAAACAATTCATTCATAAGCTGAGTAACGATCTTACCACCAGCTCGGCCTCTACGGCTTTTGGTTCACCTCAAGGAGTGCAAAATTTAGTACCTACCGCGTTCAATGTGGACGATTGTTTGAATATTCTCCTATCAGGCTGGGGCGGTGTCACCAACAGTGGCTTTTTTACAACAACAGTAGAACAATTACCCGTTTCTTCAGACGCCTTGCAGTCAAGCACGAACGGATCGGATTTTTATTTCATGGTGCTTACTAAAAACTTTGGTTCATTCTCGTACGGAAGTTTTTTCGGCGGTGCCGTAAGTTCGGAACATGTAGATGGCGGCACATCAAGATTCGACGACCGCGGACGAATTTACCAGGCCGTATGTGCCGGTTGTGGCGGAAACGATGATCTTCCTACAACTCCAGGCGCATTCTCCGAAACCAACAACAGCAGCAACTGCAACCTAGGTGTGATAAAATTGGACTTTGAGACTGCAATAGAGGCAGATGCTTCCGTGGATTTAAATTTCCTTCCAGATACAAGCTGTTATGAATTGACACTTCGGTTGGCGAACAACAGCACCAATGCCAATGCCTACTTCTGGGATTTTGGGCAGGGTGATACGTCTAACCTCACAGAACCTGTTGTTACCTTCCCTAATCTGGGGACATACAACGTCATGCTGGTAGCCATTGACACGATCTGTGACAGTTACGACACGGCCTATGTTCAGATTGTACATGATACTGCAGCGTTCCCGGTATGTGATTGGCAAGAATCCTATGCCAGTTGTGATTTATTCCGAGAAGTAGAATGGACGGATCAACTTCCCGACGCAGATTACTACGAATGGGACTTTGGTGACGGGACAACTCTTACTACTACCAATACAGTAGTCAACCATACGTATCCCGCCTTTGCAACGTATTCTGCTACAGTAACCGCAAAAGACAGCTTCTGTGATGTGGGTTACGACCAATTCTTCACGATCGTTTTTGACGATGATGCAAATATTCCAACCGTAAACCTATTTACGGACAGTTGTCGCTACGGAGGCGTCGATGTTATCTACCAAAACGTAGACAGTACCATGATTTTTGAATGGGATTTCAGCGGCACCCCAGATACTGGTATGATACCCACTTTCCGCTATCCTGAATCGGGCCTTGAAGATGTGACATTGACGATCATCGATACCTTGTGCAACAGGGCCTACGAATTCGATTTCTTAGCAACCATCGTGCGCATCGAAGGACGCGTCTACATTCCTACCGCTTTCACACCAAACGGAGATAAAGACAACGAAGAATTCAAGATTTTCGGTAACAGTTGTTTGGAAGATCCCACGTTTAGAATTTACGACAGTTGGGGCAATGAAGTTTTCAGAAGTGAAAGTCCATTCAACGAATTTTGGGACGGTACTTTCAACGGAAAGCCCGTTCCTCAAGATGTGTACACCTATCGTTTCACCGGAGGCGATGAGGTTCGATTAGGAACTGTTACACTGATGCGCTAAACGTGTGCGGGTGTTTCCGCGTACAGTTCCTTCAGCGCATTTAAAAATCCTTCGGCGCAATCTTTCGTATTGAATTTGCTGAACGACACGCGCACAGGCTGGTAACCGGATGTCCATTCCCCAAGGGCGCGTATAACATGACTCCCCTGATTTGAGCCAGAAGTACATGCGGAACCGCCACTCACATTAATACCTTTCATATCCATAGTAAACGTGAGCATATCATTACCCGTATTCGGAATGGCGATACTCAAAACAGTGTAAAGACTGCGGTCCAATTCTGCACTACGCCCAAAAAACTTCACTCCAGGAACAACAGCCTTGACACCGTCAATCACATATTGCTTCAATGCTTCCACGTGTTTTTGATCTTCCGCCATTTCTTCCGTAGCAATAGCGAAGGCTTTGCCCAACGCACAGATTCCAATGGTGTTCTCTGTGCCTGCACGAAGGTTACGCTCTTGCGCCCCCCCCTGAATAAGCGGTTTTATTTTCAATCCGCTGCGTACATATGCGAATCCAATGCCTTTTGGCCCGTGAATTTTATGTGCAGAGCATGTAAGAAAATCATAGCCAACTTCCCTCACATTAATGGGTAAGTGGCCCATAGCTTGAACCGTATCTGAATGAAACAAGGCACCGTATTTCTTGCACAATGTGCTAATTTCAGCGACGGGGTTCAAATTCCCTATCTCATTGTTTGCAAACATCAAACTCACCAAGGTCTTAGGACCGTCTTTGAGTAAGGATTCTAACTCATTCAAATCAATATCACCCTTTGCATCGACAGCTAAATACGCCGCTTCCACTTCACCACGTTTTACCATGAATTCAACTGGATGGCCTACAGCATGATGTTCAATTTTGGTTGTAATAATGCGTTGAACTTCTAAATCACGGACGCTACAGAATAAGGCCATGTTATCAGCCTCCGTTCCGCCGGAGGTAAAGAAAATCTCTCCAGGTTCTGCTCCTATTGCGTGAGCTATACGTTTACGAACGACCTCAACTTCCACCTTCGCGCCACGACCACTAAGGTGCGTGCTCGATGGATTACCGAAGTTATCCATCATACGAATCATTTCCTCCTTAACGCGAGGTTCTAATGGTGTTGTAGCAGCATTGTCCAAAAAAATAACTCCCATCTCAGTGCTATTAGGTTTGCTCAAAGATAGGAGTTAGAAAGTATTGATGGAAGTACTATGCTAGGGATGCTATACTATCTATGAATTTTTGCCCTAATTGGACTGCTTCGTCGACAGATGGCGCCTCTGTATAAATGCGAACGATGGGCTCCGTATTTGATTTACGTAAATGGACCCAACGGTCTGACCAAGTGATTTTTACACCGTCAACAGTACTTACTTCCTCCCCAGAATGACGCTCCGCAATAGTGGTTAGTATACCATCAACATCCAGTCCCGGTACGAGCTCAATTTTTTGCTTCGCCATGTAATATTCTGGATAACCAGCACGCAGTTCGCTCATGGTTTTTCCAGATTTGGCTAAGTGGGTCAAAGCCAATGCGATTCCTACCAGTGCATCCCTACCATAATGGAGTTCTGGTAGAATGATTCCACCATTACCTTCTCCTCCAAGAACCGCATTCGTGCGCTTCATTTCGTTGACCACATTTACTTCGCCTACAGCCGAAGCCGAATAGCTTCCACCTTTCGACTCTGCGAGATCTCGAAGTGCTTTAGAGGAGCTCATGTTACTCACTACCGCACCAGTTTGCCTACTCAACAAATAATCTGCTACCAGTACAAGGGTATATTCTTCACCAAACATGGCTCCTTTTTCATCAATAAAAGCCAACCGATCTACATCCGGATCAACTACAATCCCCATTGAAAACGAACCCGATTTCACCGTATCGATAATTGCAGAAAGGTGCTTTTCAAGAGGCTCAGGGTTGTGAGGGAATTGTCCCGTTGGTTCTGGGTATAAATTTTCATAAGACACGCCCATAGCGTCCAGCAATAGAGGAATGGCGACTGAACCAGAACTGTGAACGGCATCTATGGCAACATGAAATCCCCCGGAGCGCACGGCATCTGCATCTACTGACGGGAGTGCAAGGACTTGTTCAATATGCCATTCCATACCGTCGTGACAGG
>JAHEKP010000085.1 GCA_024638285.1 Cryomorphaceae bacterium | reverse complement strand
CTGCGAACGTGATTTTTGCGCCCGATGCAGATTACCAATACCAGGTTCAAAATGCCTGTAATGGGGAGGTGAGTTTTATAAATGAGAGTACGAATGGGTCGCAGTATTTCTGGGCTTTTGGTGACGGAACTTATTCTGCTGCAGTGAATCCTTCTCATAATTACATGAAGCCAGGCACGTACCAGGTGATGTTGGTAACCTCCAATGCCGGAGGATCCGATACGTTATACAAAAATGTAGCATTGAATGACATCCTGTACGTGGCCTCTGAATTCCCGGATTCAGTTCAAGCAGGCACGACAGTTCAATTCATAGACTCTTCGATGTATGCAAATTCATGGCAGTGGTACTTTGGGGATGGTGGAAATGCTACCTCTCCTAATCCGCAACATACCTATGCCAACAAGGGAACGTACATCGTGACCTTGCTGGTAACCAACTCTGCAGGTTGTTCGGGATCCGACAACAATGCTATTATTGTAACGAGCGGTATTGGTATAGATGAAAACCTAGCAATTGATTTAACCCTTTATCCTAACCCAACCCAAGGGTTCATTGAGGTTCTAACCTCTGCTGAGGTGCTCCGTATGGAACTGTACAGTCCGGCAGGACAATTGATTGATGAAGGTCCATTCCGTACGAATATAGATTTAAGTGCCTATCCTACGGGTACCTATCAATTGGTCTTTAAAGGTGACGGTTTTGTCATCCGTAAATCGGTAGGTGTACTTCACTAAGGGACCGGCAAAAATTTAGAGGCTTAGAGAAATAAAAAAGGGGCCGCGCATTGCGCGGCCCCTTTTTCTTTACGTGGATTTTGGTTGGCTCTTAGCAGTTGAATGCACTCTTGAATTCATCAACATAGTCAAGCTTCTCCCAAGTAAACAATTCGACGTCTAGTTTTAGCTCTGTTTTACCGTCGGCAGATCTGAACGTCTTCGTTACCGTTTCATTTGTACGTCCCATATGACCGTATGCAGCGCTCTCGCTGTACATGGGCTGACGTAATTTTAGATTTTGCTCAATGAGACCTGGACGGAAATCATAGAGTTCTTTCACCTTAGCGGCGATTTCACCATCGGTAAAACCAACCTTTGACGTACCGTAGGTATCGACAAAAACACCCATAGGTTCAACCACACCAATGGCATAAGAAACTTGCACCAATACTTGATCACAAACACCCGCAGCAACTAAGTTCTTGGCAACGTGGCGCGTTGCGTATGCCGCAGAACGGTCTACTTTTGAAGGGTCCTTGCCTGAAAAGGCACCACCACCGTGTGCGCCTTTACCCCCATAGGTATCTACAATAATTTTTCGCCCGGTCAGTCCAGTATCCCCGTGTGGCCCGCCAATCACGAATTTACCCGTAGGGTTGATGTGGTAGGCAATGTCTTCACCGAACAATGCTTGAATGTTAGCAGGTAAGTCCGCTTTGACCGCAGGAATCACTAAGTCAACAATGTCCGATTTTATTTTCGCCAACATAACTTCGTCATTTGCGTCGAAATCATCGTGTTGTGTACTAACAACGATTGCTTCTATGCGTTCTGGTCTGTTGTCGTCGCTGTACTGTATAGTTACCTGACTTTTTGAATCCGGACGCAAATAAGGAATCTGTGCGCCATCTCTTCTGAAATCAGCCAATTTCTGTAGTATTCGGTGACTTAAATCCAATGCCAATGGCATGAGGTTTTCAGTTTCGTTGGAAGCATAACCAAACATCATACCTTGGTCGCCGGCACCCTGGTCTTCAGGATTTCCACGGTCTACGCCACGGTTGATGTCATCGCTCTGATCGTGTATGGCACTTAAAACACCACAAGAGTTAGCTTCAAACATGTACTCACTTTTCGTGTAACCTATACGTTGAATAACCTCACGAGTAATACTTTGTACATCTAGGTAAGCTGACGACTTTACTTCGCCTGCGAGAATGACTTGACCTGTAGTTACAAGCGTTTCACAAGCTACTTTGGATTGCGGATCAAAGGCCAAAAAGTTATCGATGATGGCATCTGAGATTTGATCTGCTACTTTGTCTGGGTGTCCTTCGGAAACACTTTCAGAAGTGAAGAAATAAGACATCTCTTTGAGTTATTAGGGTTTACTTAAGTTTAAGTAGAAATATAAAAGCTGCTTGCCCTACGAGATGTGTGCTGTATTTAGCATTTTTTATCGTGGTTGCAAGCAGTCAAATCCTTCCACTGCCTCAAAAGTAGAAAAGAATTTCAGTTTCTGTACCAGAGATGCAACTTTTTCGAAAAATCCGTTCTAATTTTACCCCGCTATCAAGAAAGACGGAGGGATTGGGCCCTGTGATGTCTTGGCAACCCGGAAGAGCCGGGTGCCACAACCCACCCGAATAAGGGAATGATACGTATCGCAGACGCAGCGCCACCACCTTTCTTCTTAGCATCTAACCATAGAAGAGATGACATTAGCACAAGCTGTACAGCAAAGAATTTTAGTTTTGGACGGTGCCATGGGCACTATGATTCAAGACTACAAGTTTAATGAAGAGGATTACCGCGGTGAACGCTTTGCGAACTATCCACATTCACTTAAGGGCAATAACGACCTATTGGTTCTTACACAATCTGAGGCGATTGACGCTATTCATTTAGCTTATTTAGAAGCGGGTGCAGATATTGTCGAGACCAACACATTCAACGCGAATAGCATTTCTATGGAAGATTACCACATGAGTGATCTAGTCGTAGAGTTGAATGTCGCAGCGGTAGAAAGTGCTCGTCGCGCCATACAGCAGTACGGAGAGAACGGCGGCACAGATGCGAAATATATTGCAGGTTCAGTGGGCCCCACCAACAAGACGGCCTCACTAAGCCCGGATGTGAATAACCCAGGTTTTAGAGCCGTATCCTTTGACGACTTGCGCGCTTGTTACTACGAGCAATGCGAAGCTCTTGTCGGGGCAGGGGTAGATGCATTATTGATTGAAACCGTTTTTGATACGCTCAATGCGAAAGCTGCTCTATTTGCCGCTCAAGATGCCATTGAAGCGTCAGGTCGAGAAGTCGCTATCATGCTAAGCGGCACCATTACGGATGCCTCAGGCCGCACTTTAAGCGGTCAAACTACAGAGGCCTTCTTGATTTCAGTTGGGCACGCGCCTTTACTCAGTATTGGGTTGAATTGTGCTTTGGGAGCGAAGCAGTTGATGCCGTATTTACAGACGCTGGATGCAAAAGCACCTTTTGCTGTTAGTGCACATCCTAATGCCGGATTGCCAAACGCTTTTGGTGAATACGATGAAACTGCAGATCAAATGGCCGCGCAAATCAAAGAATATTTGGATTTAAGTTTGATCAACATCATTGGTGGTTGTTGTGGGACTTCACCTGCACATATTGCTGCCATTGCTGAATTGGTGAAAAACTATAAACCCCGCACGTATGTCGCTTAATCTACCAGACCGTCCAATGCGTCTTTCGGGTTTAGAGCCGTTGGTGATCACTCCGGATACCAATTTTGTAAATGTTGGTGAGCGTACCAATGTCACAGGGTCTAAAAAATTCTTGCGCCTTATAAAAGAGCGCAATTTTGATGAGGCCCTTGATGTTGCTCGCGACCAGGTAGAAGGTGGCGCGCAGATTATTGATATCAACATGGATGAAGGTATGATTGATGGGGTAGAGGCCATGTCCACCTTCCTAAATCTCATCGCAGCGGAACCCGATATTGCGCGAGTGCCCATTATGATTGATAGTTCAAAATGGGAAATTATCGAGGCGGGATTGAAATGTGTGCAAGGTAAATGTGTGGTGAATTCTATCTCTTTAAAAGGAGGTGAGGATGAGTTCATTGATCAAGCCCGCACCATCAAAAGATACGGCGCTGCAGTTATCATAATGGCGTTTGATGAAGACGGTCAAGCGGATACTTACGAGCGTCGAATCGAAATTTGTGAACGTTCCTATAGAATTTTAACAGAGCGGCTGCAGTTCCCTGCAGAGGATATCATTTTTGATCCCAATATATTTCCCGTAGCCACTGGTATGGAAGAGCATAGGAAGAATGCACTCGATTTTTTCCATGCCACGAAATGGATTAAAGAAAACCTGCCTTATGCGAAGGTCAGCGGGGGCGTTTCTAATGTAAGCTTCTCATTTAGAGGTAACAATACGGTTCGAGAAGCCATGCATGCCTCTTTTCTCTACCATGCGATTCAACACGGTATGGATATGGGTATTGTCAACCCGACGATGTTGGAAGTCTATGCCGAAGTGGATCCGGCGCTTATGGAGCACATCGAAGATGTATTACTTGATCGAAGAGATGATGCCACTGAACGATTACTAGAGTTCTCTCAAACGGTTGCAGGAACGGTTAAAGACGAAGCTAAAGTTTTAGAATGGCGTAATGAGCCAGTGGCTAAGCGTTTAGAGCACGCCTTAATCAAAGGAATAACTGAATTTATTGATGAAGATGTCGAAGAGGCGCGCCAATCTTTTGATAAGCCGCTGCACGTCATAGAAGGTCCTTTAATGGATGGAATGAACGTTGTAGGTGACCTTTTCGGTGAAGGTAAAATGTTTTTGCCACAAGTGGTGAAGAGTGCCCGCGTTATGAAGAAGGCTGTGGCTTATTTGATGCCTTATTTAGAGGCAGAGAAAGAAGTAGGTACTTCTTCAAGTGCAGGTAAGGTCTTACTGGCAACTGTAAAAGGGGACGTACACGACATTGGTAAAAATATAGTGGGCGTCGTTATGGCGTGTAATAATTTTGAAATTATAGACCTTGGTGTGATGGTACCGCCGGAGAAAATCTTACAAGCGGCGCAAGAACACCAGGTAGATATTATTGGCCTAAGTGGGTTAATCACTCCTTCGTTGGATGAAATGATACACATCGCGAAGGAAATGAAGCGTTTAGGTATGACGCAGCCACTTTTAATAGGTGGCGCTACAACCTCACGCGCACATACTGCAGTGAAGATCGATCCGGAGTATGATGGTCCCGTCTTGCACGTAGTGGATGCTAGTCGCGCAGTAGGAGTGTGTTCTAAGTTGTTGAGTGAATTTGGAAAAGACTACGCTGATGCCGAGAAGGAGGGGCTAGCAAAGGTTCGCGAGGGTTATGCTAAGCATCGAGAGAAAAAGGCATTAGTGCCATTGGCCTATGCACAGGAACACAAGCCAAAATTGGTCTTTGATGCAAACACGGTTCCTACGCCTAAGTTTATAGGTACCAAGCACCTGCGCAGTATTTCTATTGCGGAGGTCGTACCCTATATTGACTGGACTCCGTTTTTTCAAACGTGGCAACTCTTTGGGAAGTTTCCCCGGATTTTAGAAGATGCAGTCGTGGGGGAACAAGCAAAAAGTGTATTTGCTGACGCTCAAAAAATGCTACGCACCCTGCAAAAAGAGGGATGGCTAACGCTGAATGCAGCATACGGTATTTTTCCTGCACAAAGTAGAGGAGAAGAAATTA
>JAHEKP010000016.1 GCA_024638285.1 Cryomorphaceae bacterium | reverse complement strand
GGTGTGAGATCGACCTGAAGGTGGTGCGTGTTCGGGAAATTGGCAGAGAGCCACGCCTGGTGTTCTTGGCCACGCGAAGCTTGGTCCGGATGCTGGTGGATGGGCATTTCAAGGGTGAGTACTTCAAGGCCGGTGCGGGCGCAGAGTGTGGAGGTGAGCGCAGAATCGATCCCTCCACTAACACCTACAACAAAACCCTTTACGCCTGCGTTCTCTGCATAGCTTTTCAACCAATTTGTAATATGATCTGCCGTTTCCTTTAATTTCATTGCTTTCCCCTTAATTTTGGACCTATGAAAGGCACCTACCAAATATACCTCTTCGCGCTGACCTTAGTTGTAGCTGTGGGCTTCTTTATTCAACGGAGTTTTAACGGTTCGGGTTCATTGTATCCCACAGAAAGTATTGAAAATCATTCCTGGGAGGTACGCAATTTTGATGCTGCCCTTTTCGGAGGCGATTCGCTCAACATGAATGAATTAACCACGCATTTCAATCCTTTTTTTCAATCCAACCCGATTCCTAATTTTTGGAAACAAGAGCGCGCCAACCCCACCTTACGCGACCATTTTACTAACGTCCAAAACTTAATGGACAAAGAAGCAATCGCACGGGATTTGAATGCCATTAGTGGGCGTGCAAATATTTTATTGAATCTACCAAAACCGGAAGCATTGTATTTTTTCATTAGTGGTATAGATTTAGAAACGCCCTGTTTGTACTATCCTGGTTCTGCGGAAGGAGATCCTGTTTACGTTTTTGTTGGATTGGATAATTTTCTTGGTGCAGGCTATCCAGGCTACGAGGGAATACCCGCATACCAGCGCGATTTATTGCGTCAAAGCCAATTGCCAATTTCGTATGCACATGCAGTATTGGCTCCGCTTTCGCTCGAAAATTTTAACGACCCTACGCTACTTGCTCAGATGGTGTACCACGGGAAAGTTGCATTGGCCACAGAAGCACTGACTGGATACCATATCTCTTCAGGCGAAGTTTTAGGATACCGGATAGAGGAGTGGGAATTTTTAGAAGCCAATGAGTCCAATATATGGGAGGTTATGGTACGTGAAAAGTTGCTCTTTTCTACTGACATGATGGTGCGGCAAAGGTTAAGTGAACCCGCTCCTTTCTCTAAATTGGGCACGGCTATGGATGCTGAAATCCCAGGTAGAGTGGCAAAATACATAGGTTATAAATTAGTCAAGAGTTACGCGGAAAATCACCGCGAGTTAAGTTTAAAAGAAATCATTACTATCCGCGATGCACAGAAATTCCTGCGCGACGCACAATACAAACCCTAATGGCTGTACAGAAAGAAAGTGAAATTAAAATCATCGTTGGATTAGACGAAAATAAAATCCCAGAAACCATTACTTGGGACGCTACGGACGGGGGAGTTTCCAATGAGCAAGCGAAAGCGCTAATGATGGGCGTTTGGGACGATAAGAATTCTGAATGTCTCCGAATTGACTTGTGGACTAAAGACATGCTCATGGACGACATGAAACGCATGTATCACCAGACTTTTATTTCTATGGCAGACGGATACGAGCGTGCAACGGAGGATACGGCCTTGGCCACAGATATGCGCGACTTCGCCCGCTACTTCGGGGAGAAGACCGGAATTATTGCGCCAGAAAAATAAACTTTACTCTTTTGAGCGAACGTTGAAGTAATAGGCGGATCCGATGCCTGATCCCAAGCCGATAAACAGCGGATACATTTTTAGGGCGATGCCTAGTGCCAATCCTGCGCCAAAAATCAAAAGAGCGATCAAAAGCTTCTTATTTCCCATACCTCTGCTGGCTGATATCGTTAGGATAAAAGGAATTCTTAGAGTTTACGGTACATTTCAGCCGTAATACTCTTGTTGACCTCGTCAAGATATCGCAACAGCTCCTCTCGGCCGGACTTTCCTTCAGCCGAAGTCATGAATACTGGTGGCAGTGCCTCCCACTGCAGTAAGAGTTTCTTCTTGTATTGAGCGATTTGCTTCATCAATGCCGATGAGCCCAACTTGTCTATTTTCGTAAAGACGATTGAAAAGGGTATGCCCTCCATACCACACCATTCCATAAATTCTAGGTCTATTTTCTGCGGATCGTGACGGCAATCAATCAATACGAACGTGTTGATCAAATTGTCGCGTTTCTTGATATAGTTTGTGATCATTTCCTGAAAAATCGCGCGGTTCTTCTTTGACGTTTTGGCATAGCCGTAACCAGGCAGATCGACCAAATACCAATCCTCATTGATTTCAAAGTGATTGATCAATTGGGTTTTTCCAGGTCGCCCTGAGGTCTTTGCCAAGTCTTTACGCTGCATCAACATGTTTATCAACGAACTCTTTCCAACATTCGACCTACCGATGAAGGCAAATTCATTTTTAGTTGGTGCAGGGCACTCTTTAAGCTCTGCAGATGATTTTACGAATTCAGCGCTGTTAATCTTCATAGTTCCTAGGATTGGCGCAAAGTTAGGCCATTTTATTGAGGCACCTCAAGAATCGCTATTCACAATCTTATTCACATCTCATTTTCACTTCTTCCCACTTCCTCCCACCAATCTATACAAGGCTTATAGGCAACAATAACGTTTTTATAGCCAAAAGTTATTCACAATGTGTATGTTTGTGGGAAATCGTGGGACAAGAATTCTACTTTTGTAAGAGAGCAGTTAAAAACACATGTTAAACCTCATTGGAGTACACGAATGCAAGATGGATGCGAAGGGTCGCATCAGTCTCCCGGCAGCGCTGAAGAAGCAGCTGGCGCCGGAGATGCATGATGCATTTGTACTAAAAAGGAGTGTATTTAACAGTTGTTTGGAGTTGTATCCTATGCAGGAGTGGAATACGGTCATGAACAAGGTCAACACCTTGAACCGTTTTGTCAAAAAACACAATGATTTTATTCGACTTTTTACGGCAGGCGTTAAGCTTGTAGAATTGGACGGTGCGTCCAGGGTGGGAATCAGTCCCGACCTGAAGGCATTTGCCAACCTTAGTAGTCAAATCGTACTGAGCGCCCACAGCGGCATCATCGAGATTTGGGATAAGGACGCGTACGAAAACGCCGTAAATGTGGATAGTGATGACTTTGGATTGCTCGCTGAAGAAGTAATGGGCGGAATAAATCCAAGTCAGAATGAGCTACCATGATCCAGTTCTCTTAGCGGAATGCCTTGAAGGTTTGCGTATCGATCCTGCCGGGTCGTATGTAGATGTAACCTTTGGTGGTGGCGGTCATAGCAAGGCCATCTTAGACCAATTAACGACGGGTACCCTGTACGCATTTGATCAGGATCCAGACGCTAAAAACAACCTTCCAGACCACCCAAATCTTGTCTTTATCGCTGCGAATTTCCGCTACATAAAGAACCACCTTCGCCTTCATGGCGCTAAGAAGGTAAACGGTATTCTTGCAGATCTTGGAGTGAGCTCACATCAATTTGATGAAGGCTCTCGTGGATTTTCTATTCGCTTTGACGGCCCATTGGACATGCGAATGAATCCAGCCATAGGCATTTCCGCCGAAGAAGTTTTGGCCACCTATGAAGAGCAGGCACTCTATGATTTATTTAGAAAACACACCGATTTAAAAAGCCTTAAACCACTCATTCATGCGCTACTGCTCGCACGTGTTCAATCACCATTGAAGACAACTGCCGAACTGCGTGAATTATGCGAACCGCTAGCGCCACGTGGTGGCTGGCATAAATACATCGCACAAGTATTTCAGGGCTTGCGCATGGAAGTCAACAAGGAACTTGAAGTATTAGAGGACTTGTTGAACGGATGCATCGATGTCTTAACCCCCGGTGGAAGACTCGTCGTGATGAGCTACCACAGCTTAGAAGACCGAATGGTCAAAAACTTTCTCAAAGAAGGAAAGGCGACCGGCCAAACAGAATCCGACTTTTTTGGCGTGAAACGACTCCCATTTAAAGCCATAACCCGAAAACCTGTGGTAGCAACCGCAGAAGAAAACGCTAAAAACCCAAGAGCTACGAGCGCAAAACTGCGTATCGCAGAGCGCTCAGAACACGAATGGAACCGCGATGAGTAAGTGGAACAACATATCGTCAAAAATTGCAGCAACGTTGCGCATCAGCGATGAAGGTATTCTACGTGCACTGCCCTTTGCAGCCTGGTTGAGTTTTTTAGCACTTCTTTCTATTTACACTAGCCACAGTGCAGACCGTAAAGTGCATGAAATCGAGGAACTGAGCGAGGCTAGGCAAGAATTGGAAGCCGAATACACAGAAACGAAAGAAAAACTAACAGACCTCTCATTGGAGAGTAAAGTGTTGCGTAAAGCAAAGGAACTGGGACTTACCGCGCCAACAGAGCGCCCAAATAAAATAGTGGTGACCGAATGAGCATCGAAATTGGACAAATAAAGAAAAGGATTACCTGGATCAGCGCAGCAGTTTATGCGTTCTTCCTGATCATTCTTGTCCGATTGTTTTATGTCGCCTTAGTCATGGGACCCGAGCTTAGAGCACAGAGTCAAGAGCGGGTTATTGAGCGCAGACCTATCGAAGCAAAAAGGGGAGACATTTATAGTGCAGACGGCAAAACATTGGCGACGACTAAACCGGTCTACAACATCCATTTTGATGCTTTAACAGTGGATGCCACTGTATTTAATACTGAGGTAGCGGAGCTTAGCGAAAAATTGGCGATTCTAAATCCCAAGCGAAACGCAGCGCACTGGGAGCGGTATCTCCGGAGTGAGCGGGACAAAAATCACCGCTATATTCCATTAGCGACAGATCTTAATTACAGCCAATTACAGCGAATTAAAACGTACCCCATCCTCTCTCGAGGCGCATTCCAAGGCGGATTAATCATTCAGGAAAAACTTGAGCGTATTCAAATGGCTACTGACGTTCGATCCAGAACAATAGGTCGCGATAAAGACGGTGCACAAGCAGGTCTTGAGGGGTATTACAGCAATTACCTGCAAGGCAAGCCGGGCAATCGACTGATGCAAAAAATCACCGGGAACGATTGGAAGCCGCTTGATGACCCACAAGCCGTAGAGCCTGTGGACGGATTCGATCTATTTACCACCATTGATACACGTATTCAAGATGTTGCTCAACAAAGTCTCCTAGCCCAATTAAAAAAATACGACGCCGACCACGGCACCGCAGTGGTCATGGAAGTCGCCACTGGACGTATCGTGGCGATGGCTAACCTAGGACGTAATGAGGACAGTGTTTACAGCGAACTGCGCAACTATGCGGTTTGGGAACGAACTGAACCGGGCTCTACCATTAAACTGCTTAGTGCAATGGCCCTGCTTGAAACCGGAGTAGCGGACACCAGCGATAAGGTTAATACCGAAAACGGTGTGGTTACTATTTACGGCAAGAAGGTTAGGGATTCGCGCAAGGGCGGTTACGGCACCATTTCATTACGCAAGGCATTTGAGGTCAGTTCGAATACTGGGATTGTAAAATTGGTCCAAGAGCATTTCGAACAGAATCCAGACGATTATGTCGATTTCCTCTACAGCCGTGGCTTTCATGAAACGACGGGCATTACCATTAAAGGCGAAAGCGCACCAAACATACCTAAACCTAATGACGACCGCTGGTCTGGAATCTCACTTCCTTGGATGGCCTACGGTTACGGTGTAGAATTCACTCCCCTTCAATTGCTCACAATCTACAATGCTGTGGCGAACAATGGCACCATGGTGAAGCCTCAGATTGTTGAACGCATCATGGATCATGGTCGAATTGTTGAGGACTTTGAAACGGCTATTCTCAATCCCGCCATATGCTCACAAGAAGTGGTTAAAAAACTACAAGTTATGCTCGAAGGCGCCGTACAAAACGGAACCGCTAAAAACATTTACGACCAGCGCGTGCCCGTTGCTGGAAAGACCGGTACCTGTCAGTTGAACTACTGGCGCGGTGGGAAAGATTACCAAAGCTCATTTGCAGGCTATTTTCCAGCCAATGACCCACAATTCAGCTGTATAGTGGTGATCAATAAGCCCGACTACTACAAGGGCTACTATGGAAACATTGTCGCAGGACCGGTATTTAAGGCCATAGCAGACGAAGTATATAGCCAATTGCCTGAACCCCCGACCACCTTAAACACTGAAGAACTCATAGCCGCTCGCACTACTACCGTAGGAGGAGACCGCTTCGAACAGGCATTCCAAAAGAACTTCCTACCCAGCCTAAATGGACTGGATGCACGCTCAGCCACACGAATTCTAGAGGGGCAAGGACTGGGTGTTTCGCTTGTAGGTACAGGGCGTGTCGTTCGTCAAGAACCGGCACTAGGCACCCCACTTCATCAATGTTCCACCGTAAAACTTGTACTGCGATGAAACTATTAAAAGACCTGCTTTACGGCGTTCGTATCCAAGAAATCATAGGAAACACGCAAATCGCCATTGAAAGCATCTGCTATGACAGCAGAAAATCTAGAAAGAACGCATTGTTTGTGGCCATTTCTGGCACACAAGTAGACGGTCATGATTTTATAGAAACCGCTTTAGACGCTGGAGCTATTGCGGTAGTTTGTGAAACAATACCTACAAAAACCAGAGAAGGCATTCACTACATCCAGACCAAAGACAGCGCTTTTGCATTGAGCGCTGTTGCTTCAAATTGGTACGAAAATCCGAGTGAGGAAATGAACGTTATTGGCGTTACTGGCACCAACGGTAAAACCACAGTAGCGACCCTTCTTTTTGATCTGTTCAGCACACTTGAAGGAGAGCTTTGTGGGCTATTAAGCACTATTTCCGTTCGCATCGGAAGAACGACCTTACCTGCAACACACACCACACCAGATGCATTAGCTGTTCAGAAGCATATGCGAGCAATGGTAGCGGCTGGCGTAAAATATTGCTTTATGGAGGTGAGCTCCCACGCATTGGTGCAGCACCGAACCGCACACGTTGATTTTGACGTTGCGGTATTCACCAACATCACTCGGGACCATTTGGATTACCACGGTGATATGAACGGGTATATAGCGGCGAAGAAACTACTCTTTGACGGGCTCAAATCGGACGCTATCGCTCTTTACAACGAGGATACGAAACATGGCCCAACCATGATTAGCACAACGAAAGCTAAAGTGAAGAGCTATGCTTTAAAATTCCCAGCAGATTACAAAGTCAAAATCTTAGAGCGCCGGTTTGACGGTATGCTCATGACCTTAAACGACCAAGAATGTTGGTCGCGTATTCTAGGTGATTTCAACGCCTATAATTTGTGTGCCCTTTATGCTGTTGGAATAGAACTGGGAAAAGATCCGCTTCAGCTTCTAACCGCGATTAGCCTACTCAAACCGGTGGACGGTCGCTTCCAAACCATTCAAGGCAAAGAAATCACCGCAGTAGTCGATTACGCGCACACGCCAGATGCACTTCAAAACGTCCTAAGTACGATTAACAACCTTAATCAAGGGCAAGGAAAAGTCATAACCGTTGTGGGGTGTGGTGGAAATAGAGACAAAGGAAAACGGCCTCAAATGGCGGCAATCGCAGCAAAAGAAAGCAACAAGGTGATACTCACAAGCGATAATCCACGTGACGAACAACCTGCTACTATACTCTCCGACATGGAGGCCGGATTAAGTCCCGATCAAAAAGCTCGCGTCTTAACCATAGAAGACCGGGCACAAGCCATAAAAAGTGCACTGATGCTGGCACAAGCAGGAGATATTGTCCTCATTGCCGGAAAAGGGCATGAAAAATACCAAGAGATTAAAGGAGAACGCGTCCATTTCGATGATGTCGAAGAGGTACAAAACTTCCTAAACCACTAAAATTATGCTGTACTACCTATTTACGTATTTAGATCAAGCCTACGACATCCCAGGAGCAGGTGTTTTCCAGTACATCACGTTCAGAGCTGCTATGGCAGTAATTACCTCATTAATCATCTCCATGCTTTTTGGAAAGCGTCTGATCGACCGATTGCAGCGCTTACAAGTGGGTGAAACCGTTCGCGACTTAGGCTTAGAGGGTCAGAATCAAAAGGCTGGTACACCAACTATGGGTGGGGTGATTATCATTTTGGCCATTGTTGTACCTACCCTACTGTGGGCAAAATTGGACAACATTTATATTTTACTCATGCTCATCTCTACCCTTTGGATGGGCGCAATAGGCTTTTTAGACGATTACATTAAAGTCTTCAAAAAAGACAAAAAAGGCCTGCGCGGGATTTTCAAAGTGATTGGTCAAATTGTGCTCGGGGTTATTGTAGGCAGCACGCTGTATTTCCACCCAGAGGTCACCATAAAGGAAAAGCTACCCGTAGTGGAGAGTGCCTCTTGGATAGCAGGTGATGATGCGCCTGCGGCGACCTACGGAGATGCTGTAAAGAGTTCAAAAACTACCCTCCCCTTCTTAAAAGACAACGAATTTGACTATGATATTTTCACCCGATGGATGGGGGCTACCGGATCCGATTGGACTTGGTTGGTGTACATTTTTGCAGTCATTTTTATCATTACAGCGGTTTCCAACGGCGCCAATTTAACCGACGGATTGGACGGTTTAGCTACGGGTACCACTGCAATTGCAGGAACCGCTTTGCTCGTACTGGCCTATGTCAGCGGCTCCATAGTCTTCTCGAGCTACCTCAATATTATGTACATCCCAAACTCCGGGGAACTCGTGATTTTTACCGCCGCGTTTATTGGAGCAGCCATAGGATTCCTTTGGTACAACAGCTTCCCGGCACAAGTCTTTATGGGCGACACAGGATCATTAGCTATTGGAGCTATCGTAGCTGTCATCGCATTGGCGGTTCGTAAAGAGTTCCTGTTACCCATCATCGCCGGAGTATTCCTAGCGGAAAACGTCAGTGTGATTCTACAAGTGAGTTACTTCAAATTCACCAAGAAAAAGTACGGTGAAGGCCGTCGAATATTCTTGATGAGTCCGCTGCACCACCATTACCAAAAGAAGGGTTATCCGGAGACTAAAATCGTTACCCGATTCTGGATTGTAGGCATCATGCTCGCAGTATTAGCAATCGCAACCTTGAAATTGAGATAAGTTGAATCATCCCTACCCAAATATCGCCATACTAGGTGCCGGAATCAGCGGCATGGGAGCAGCGCAATTAGCGCATGCACTGGGTATTCCTGCATTTCTTAGCGACGCAAAAGCGCTCTCAAAAAGAGATAAGGAGCAGCTGTCTCAGTGGGGTATAGACTATGAAGAAAACGGCCACAATGTGGACCGATTAAAAGCCGCAGCAGCCATCATTAAAAGTCCAGGCATACCGCACACGGCGTCAATTATAAAAGCGCTCAAAGCTCAAGGATCCGTCATTTTAGGCGAAGTAGACTGGGCAGCGAACTACACTTCAGCTAAGCTGATTGGAATCACAGGCAGTAATGGAAAAACAACAACCGCAACGCTGTGCCACCACATAATTAGCGCGGAAAAGGATGCTGTTTTAGCGGGAAATATTGGCCAAAGTTTGGCTGGCGCGTTAGCCGATCGCATGCAGAACAGACAGCCGGATCCGGAAGTGGTGGTTTTGGAATTGAGCAGTTTCCAATTGGACGATGTGTTCCAATTAGAATTGGACCAAGGAATCCTTACCAACATCACCCCGGATCACCTCGATCGGTATGAATACGATTTGAAAAAATATGCGGCTAGTAAAATGCAATTGGCCACCTATACCTCAGGACAGTTCATCTACTGCGACGATGACCCGATCACAAAATCAGCACTCGAGCATTGGCTACAACAGCATTCTAACCCTCCAACGCTATTAGCCTACGGAATAGATGCACCTGCAGGTCCACACAGAATAACAACGAAAGAAAACAACACCATAACCATTCAACTAAATAACGAAGCAATGACTATTGAAGAACTCGCTTTACAAGGAAAGCACAACATGTACAACAGCATGGCCGCGGGCTTGAGCAGCCGATTAATGAACATCAGAAAAGAAACCGTTCGCAAACAACTTTCGACGTTTGATTCGCTAGAACATCGCTTAGAAAGTGTTTTGAACATCAGCGGTGTCGAATACATCAACGACAGTAAGGCAACAAATGTGAACGCCACGTATTACGCCTTAGAATGCCAAAGCAAACCCGTGGTTTGGATCGTTGGCGGTGTAGATAAAGGGAATGATTACGCAGAGTTACTCCATCTGGTTCAAGGCAAAGTGAAAGGTATTATTGCCTTGGGTGTAGATAATGAAAAAATCAAAGCGGCTTTCGGGTCCGTTCCTGCCTTCGCTGAAGCAGATACCATGAAAGATGCCGTTCGCGCAGCATCTAAAATGGCAGATAAAGGGGATGTAGTATTGCTCAGCCCTTGTTGCGCATCATTCGATCTCTTCGAAAACTATGAAGATCGGGGACGTCAATTCAAAAATGCAGTGCGCATGCTCTAAGACTAAATACGGTGAATACAGTCCACAAATATCTAAAAGGCGACCAGTTCCTTTGGGGCCTTATCCTACTGCTCATGCTCCTGAGCTTCTTGCCTATTTATAGTGCGAGCAGCTCCCTTGCGTATAAATTCAGCGGTGGAAATACGTTTAGATTTTTGACCAGACACCTCATTCATTTAGTCTTAGGCGGCTTCTTTTTATACAGCGTACACCGATTAAACTTCAGAATCATCGGTAAATTCTCGATCATCATACTGCCCGCTGCCATCGTCCTTCTTATGGTGACCTTATTCCAGGGAACTACTATGGGCGGCGCAAATGCTGCACGTTGGGTGCGTATTCCGGTATTGAACATGAGTTTTCAAACCTCAGCTTTTGCTTCGTTAGCGCTGCTGGTTTGGCTCGCCCGGTGGTTGGCAAAACCCCAAGACTTTACCTTGTTTAAAAGCTTGTATTTCCCCCTAGGTGCAATTGCCCTTACGCTTATTTTTATTTTACCTGCCGATTTCTCTACAACCGCCATCATTTTCGGGATGACCTTTATCTTAATGATTGCCGCCGGTGTTCCGTGGAAACATTTAGGCAAAATCATAGGTATTGGTGCGGCAGTCCTCACTCTTTTCATCTTAATTGTCCTTGCCTTCCCTGG
The DNA here is from genome assembly GCA_024638285.1 of Cryomorphaceae bacterium. Taxonomy (GTDB): domain Bacteria; phylum Bacteroidota; class Bacteroidia; order Flavobacteriales; family Schleiferiaceae; genus UBA10364. The sequence continues at coordinate 16,928 of JAHEKP010000016.1, read as the reverse complement.
AATTTCAAACCGAGTCGATACTTGGAAATCAAGAATCGTAAATTTCGGTGCAACAGATTCCGATGCCTCCTATCAAACTGACCTTGCGAAAATGGCCATTGCTGAAGGACAACTCTTTGGCAAAGGACCTGGAAAAAGTGTTCAGAAAAACTTCCTACCGCAATCAAACTCAGACTTTGTGTTCGCCGTTATCACAGAAGAATATGGCTTGATCGGGGCGAGCGGTGTAGTACTCTTGTATATGGCATTGTTTCGACGTTTTGTGCGAATTGCACGTCGTGCACATACTAAATTTGGCACCTTACTTGTGCTGGCTGCAGCATCAGGAATGATACTGCAAACACTCGTAAATATGGGTGTGGCCACTAACCTCATGCCGGTGACCGGACAAACCCTTCCCTTTTTAAGTGCCGGAGGCTCATCCATATGGATGACCTGCATCGCCTTAGGCATCATTTTAAGCGTAAGCCACACTGATGTTGAAAAAGTCGTTGGCGAAAGTGCACAAAGCCAGGAAGAAAACGAAAATGCTGAAGCCCATGTCTAAAAGTTTTATCATCAGCGGCGGTGGAACCGGGGGGCATATTTTCCCAGCATTAAGCATTGCCAATGGACTCAAAGCACAGTATCCCGACGCAGAGATTCACTTCATAGGTGCCAAAGGCAAGATGGAAATGACCAGGGTACCTGCTGCAGGATTTAAAATTACTGGCGTACCTATTGCGGGTATTAATCGTCAAAAACCTTGGAAAAGCTGGAGCGTCCCATTCAAACTGGTTTATGCGCTGTGGCTGTGTCGCAAGATTTTAAAAATCCGTAAACCCGATGCCGTGATTGGAACAGGCGGGTACGCAAGTGGTCCGGCATTGCTCATGGCACAACGTATGGGCATCCCCACTGTTGTTCAAGAACAAAACAGTTTTGCGGGCGTAACGAATATTAAATTGGGTGCGAAGGCGAAAGCCATTTGCACCGCATATAAAAATGCAGAACGATTTTTTCCTGTTGATAAAGTAACGCTCACCGGGAACCCAGTACGCGAAGCGTTTACCAATCCTTTACCGCAACAAAAAGCTAGTAAAGAGCTACTAGGGCTGGACCCAACAAGACCAACGCTGCTCATTTTAGGTGGGAGCTTAGGTGCTCGAGCCGTCAATCAACAAATGGAGAAGAGTCTTCCTACCCTTCTGCAACAAGGCTGGCAAATCTATTGGCAGTGTGGCAAACTGTACGAAGCTGATTATATATCGCTTACTTCAGAGGCGGTTAAAGTGCATGCTTTTATTGAGGATATGGCCACTGCATATGCCGCAGCAGATGCGATCGTTAGTCGCGCAGGAGCAGGCACCTTAAGTGAACTCTGTTTGATCGGTAAAGCTGCCGTACTCATTCCTAGCCCAAACGTAGCTGAAGACCATCAAACACATAATGCGCGTGCATTGAGCGAAAAAGGCGCAGCTGTACTTATTCCAGAAATAGAATTGGACCAGCGCTTTACCATTGAGCTAGAGGCGCTCTATCAAAACACCAAGCGCAAGGAGCGATTAGGAGAAAACATTAAAAAACTTGCCCTTCCTAATGCGACCCAAGATATATGTACCCTGATTAGCGAATTAATTACGTGATAAACAAACACTCACATATCGTTTTTATTGGGATCGGCGGAATCGGCATGAGTGCTTTGGCGCGTCATTTTCTCCATCAAAATATTCCCGTTTTCGGTTTTGACCGCACAAAAACTGCGCTTACAGAGGCCCTAGAAAAAGAAGGTGCGCTGCTGTGCTACAGCGATGATGTAAGCTCCTTTCCGGGCTGGGGGGCAGAAGAAACTACGGTTATCTATACTCCTGCTATCGCACCTACACATCCTTGGCGCGTGTTTTTTGAAGCGTATAATCCCATCAAACGTGCAGCAGCATTGGGCCTTATCGCAAAAGGATATAAGACCCTTGCGGTTGCTGGCACGCACGGCAAAACCACTACGAGCGCTATTCTCACGCACCTTTTAACAGAGGCTGGGCTAGATCCCACCGCCTTTATTGGTGGAATCCTGAGTGCATCAGGTACCAACTACAGATTGGGCAACGGTCCGTGGATGATTGCAGAAGCAGACGAATTCGACCGGTCCTTCCTTCATCTTCATCCCGCCGCCGCCGCTGTAACCACAACCGATGCCGACCATTTAGATGTTTACGCAGACGAAACTGATTTAACCAATACCTTCGATGCCTTCATCCAACAAGTTGAGGGTCCGACTTTCTCCGGAACTCAATTAAAAGAGACTACGGCTGCCGGCAACCTTGGGGACTTTGCTTGTGCGACGAACATCTACTCCAACCAGGGTGCGTATTCTTTTACGCTTCAATTAGGAGCACATTCAGCAGAGACGAAGCTTTTTATGCCGGGTAAACACAACGTCTACAATGCCGTTCTTGCTGCTGCCCTTGCAAATTACGCCGGTGTTACTTTAGAACAAATCGCAATTGCCCTCCCAACCTTTGGTGGAATAAAACGCAGATTTGAATACCACCTGAAGGGCACCACTACGCTTATTGAAGACTACGCGCACCACCCGACGGAGCTTGGAGCGATGATCGATAGTGTACATGAAATGTATCCAGAAAAAAACATCTTGCTGTGTTTTCAACCCCATTTATACAGTCGTACAAGAGACTTTTTTGACGGGTTTGTGATGCAACTCAAACGCGTACATCGATGCATTCTGCTGCCCATTTATGCTGCGCGTGAGGAGCCTATTGAGGGAATACATTCTGAAGCCCTAGCGGTGCAAATTCCCAACGCTATAACCTGCAGAGCAAGCGCACTCCCAGAATTAGTCGCCAACTCCCAATGTGATGTAGTTCTCGTGGTAGGCGCTGGCGATATTGGTGATACTGTGCCCCAATTAATAGCTGTTTTGCGATGAAAAAGAAGCGACTTTTATATACCACACTAAGCATAGTTTTAGGCACGAGCCTGCTCTTCAGTGCAGTGCTAAGTATACAACACTGGAAAAACGCAGAGTTCAGCAGGGTAGAAATTAACTTTCAATACCCTGATAAACAGGCGCTTGTGGTTAAAACTGAGGTGGAGCCTTTGATCACCGCGTTTTTAGCTGAGAACTCCGATTCCAGTGCACTCAGAATACCCTCATTTTTGTTAGAAACCTCTTTGGAAGCACTGCCGTACGTGGCGGATGCACAGGTATATTGGAATTTAAATCAGTCTCTGATGGTAACGGTGGTTTCAAAACAAGCAAAAGCAAAGGTCTTCATGAACGACCAACAGTTTTTACTGACACAAGCACATGAACTTTTACCCGCACCGAGACAAACACCGCTGGATCTGCCCATCATAACAGGGGTAAAAGACAGTACGACCGCCACTAATGCCGGAACGTTACTAGACGAAGTGATTGCCAGTCCTGCATTCACCTCAGACGGCTTAGCGCAAATGGAGGTGAACGCATCGAATGTAGTGCTCATTCCTCAAGGATATCCGCACCGCATCACGGCAAATACCGGAATTGAATTGGCTGGTGACCTGCGAAAGTTAAGCGCTTATTATGCCGCTACACCTACGCAAGAACTGGAAGATATAAGAAGCATTGACTTGCGATACAAAAACCAAGTAGTAAGCACGACGAGATGATACAGAACGCCCCATTAGCAGTAGGTCTGGACATCGGAACCACTAAAATCGTAGCCGTAGTGGGCCGATTAAACGAGCACCGCAAGATTGAAGTCTTGGGTATCGGAAAAAGTAAAAGCCTCGGTGTCCAACGCGGGGTGGTAGCGAACATCACACTCACCATCGAGAGTATTCAAGCCGCGGTAAAAATGGCCGAAGAAAATTCTGGCCTAAAGATTACTGAGGTCATGGTGGGTATTGCCGGGCAACACATTCGCTCGATGCAACATTCCGACTACATCATGCGTGAAGATGCAGAGGCCATTATCAATGTGGAGGACCTCGCTTCCTTGCAAAAAAATGTCCACAACCTAGTGATGATGCCTGGGGAGCAAATCTTGCATGCACTTCCACAAGAATATAAGGTGGATGGAGATGCAAACATTGTCAATCCACAAGGAATGTACGGATCGCGATTGGAAGCAAATTTTCACATCGTTGTTGGTCAGATTGCCTCCATCAAAAACATCGCACGCTGTGTTGAACAGAGTGAGCTTAAAGTTGGAGATATAACGCTTGAACCACTGGCTTCAGCCGCTGCCGTTCTTGCAGAGGAAGAAAAAGATGCAGGTGTAGTCCTCGTTGATATCGGCGGTGGGACAACTGATATTGCCATTTTCAAAGATCAAATTATTCGTCATACTGCAGTCATACCCTTTGGCGGCAAAGTGATTACGGAAGACATCAAAGAAGGTTGCGAAATTATAGAGAAACAAGCGGAGACCTTGAAAGTAAAGTTTGGCTCTGCGTGGCCAGGAGAGAATAAAGACAATGAGATCGTAAGCATACCTGGACTTCGCGGCAGGCCGCCAAAAGAAATCAGTCTAAAAACTTTGTCGAAGATTATCAACGCACGCGTTCGTGAAATCATGGAAAGCGTCATTGCAGAAATTCGCAATTACCAACAAAACGACCCGCGAAAGCGGCTTATCGGGGGTATTGTACTGACCGGAGGAGGTTCGCAGTTGAAACATATGAGCCAATTGGTGGAATACCTTACCGGAATGCCAACGCGTATTGGTTACCCAAACGAGCATTTAGCGAGCGGTTATGTTAAGGAATTGGCCTCACCCGTTTATGCAACTTCCATTGGTTTGTTGAGTATGGCACTGGAATCACAGGATCATCCTATGGCTTACGACCCTAGAGAAACTGAACAGCCTATCGTTCTTGAAACTCCTGAGGAACAACAAGAAGAACACATCGAAGAAGTTGAAGGCGCACCTGACCAAACAGGCAGTACACAAGCCGCTCCCCGTAAAGACCCTTTCTGGAAAGGCTTTATGAACAACCTCAAAGAATGGCTAGAAAACGACGAAGACATCGAATAACCGAACAACCATGATAGAAGACGGAATTCAATTCAACCTTCCTAAAAACAGAAGCTCAGTCATCAAAGTAATTGGTGTAGGAGGCGGAGGATCTAACGCAGTGAACCACATGAAAACTGTGGGTGTAAATGGGGTAGACTTTATCATCTGTAATACGGATGCACAGGCGCTTTACCATAGTCCTGTTGCGAATAAGGTCCAATTAGGCGCATCACTCACGGAAGGGCTGGGCGCGGGTGCAGATCCTGAGATTGGCCGCAGTGCAGCAGAAGAGAGTATTCAAGAAATTCAAAACATCCTTGAAACTGGAACCAAAATGTGCTTCATCACCGCTGGAATGGGAGGTGGCACCGGTACAGGAGCAGCACCCATTATCGCTAAAGCCGCGCGTGAAATGGGCATACTCACTGTGGGTATTGTAACTGCTCCCTTCTCCTTCGAAGGTAAGATGAGAGCGGATCAAGCAGAGAACGGCATCAAAGCCATGCGCGATGCCGTAGATAGCCTCATTGTCATCAACAACGACAAACTTCGCCAGGTATATGGTGATTTAGGTTTTAGAAATGCGTTTAGTAAAGCTGATGAGGTTTTGGCTGGAGCAGCTAAAGGGATTGCTGAAGTCATTACAAACCACTACACACAAAATATTGACCTGCGCGATGCCAAAACCGTTCTTGAAAACAGCGGGTCCGCTTTGTTTGGAACTGGCGAGGGCGAAGGTCCTGGTCGTGCAGCAGCAGCCGTAGGTGCAGCCTTAGACTCACCACTATTGAACGACAACCACATTAAAGGCGCTAAAAACGTCTTGCTATTGTTGACTTCAGGGGATGGTGAGCAAGAAGTAACGATCGATGAAATTGGTGAGATTACAGACCACATTCAACGTGAAGCAGGTGGAAATGCGAATGTGATTATGGGAATTGGCTCCAGTGAAGAAACAGGCAGCCGCATAACATGTACCATCATTGCAACCGGATTCCCAACAGGTACACAAGTACTCCCTTCAGATAAGCCGGAAGTGGTGAAATACAACCTTGATACCAACGATTCGGGGGAGGTGTCATCCACTCCACCAACTCCATTAGAAAAAGAGTCCCTTGCGGCGCATTCTGAACGCGTGGTTATGGATCTTGATACGTTTGAAGAAGAGGTAAAAACGGAAATAGAAGGCTATTCAGAAACTGCAGAAGAACCTACTGAGGCTGCGTATGAAATGGACACGGAAACCGAAGGCTTCCCGCAGCAACCTATTAATGATATTGACGCCACCTTTGAAAATTCGCTCAATGACGATGCACAAATAATCGAAGAGGAAGGTCCGACAGTTCATGTCCTAGAGTGGGACATGGAAGACGATTCTAATGAGGCCGTGGTTGAAAATGAAACGGTGTTAGACGAATCAGACTATGATCAGGAAGTAGATACTAACGAATCACCGGCATTAGCTGGGGGTTGGGATCTATTCTCTCAAGATGAATTGATTGAAGATGAAATGGAATTGACCTTTGTTGATGAAGATGAATCTGAAGCATTTCTTACTGAAGAAGAAGCGGCAATTGAGCCACATTCCGAATCGGACTTTGATGCACCTGCTCCACCTCAAATGGAACGTAAGGCGTTAGATGTACGAGCGGAAGAGGAGGTTGCTGTCCCTTTGATCGCCCTTGAAACACCAACCGAAACCATTGAAAGCGAATACGTTTCAGAGGAAAACTCGCAAGGAATGACTGAAGAGCGTAGGTTTACCCTTGAAGATATCGACGGGGACGGTTTTACCCTTGAAATGGAAGACCTCCATACGCAGCAAGAGCCTCAGAACTCCAACGACAGCATAGAAGATACACAATACGACCCTTTTGATCTCAGCTTGAGTGAGATGCCAGAGCTCAAGCAAAAGGCAGAACAAGAAAGTGTAGAAGGCAGTTTTACTCTAGTCAATAAAGAATTTGATCTGGAGCCTAAAGCCCACAGTACAGTAACTGAAGTTGATATCCTTGATGATGAGGACCCCGCATTGCATTTTCAAATCAAAGAAAGTGAGACTCCAGCGGTTAAGGATGCGCCTGAAGAAGCGACTAATTTTGATATGGATCAACCCTTGAGTCAGATGCCAAAGCGCACACTCAGCGATTTGCCTCCAAAAATTCAAGACCGCATGTCTCGATTGCAGTCGTTCCAATACCAATTCAAAGCCAACTTGCAGAACTTAAATGAAGCAGAACGCGTCCCTGCTTATATGCGACAAGGAATGGATGTGAATCTTGATCATAAAAGCAGTGAACAACCCTCTAACATTGGCGTTGATAACGATGGAAACCTCAGAACAAATAATTCATTCTTACACGATAACGTAGATTAATTATGTCCTTAGAAGCACAAATCATGACCGATTTAAAATCGGCAATGAAAGCAAAAGACCGCGTAGCGCTTGAAACCCTTCGCGCAATAAAAACTGCGATTCTCAATGAGAAAACGGCTGCCGGGGCTGGAGAAATGACAGCAGCCGACGAAATGAAGCTTCTGACAAAGTTGAGAAAGCAACGCGTGGAAAGTGCCACCATTTTTAGAGAACAAAACCGGGCTGATCTTGCTGAACCCGAAGAAGCTCAGTTGACGATTATTGAACGTTATCTACCCGAAATGCTCTCCGAATCTGAGATTGAAGCGAAAGTTGCTGAAATTATTTCGGCCGTAGGCGCGACATCCATGGCAGATATGGGGAAAGTTATGGGCCAGGCATCCGCTGCCATGGCCGGGCAAGCCGACGGTAAGGTGATCAGTGGATTTGTGCGCAAACTCCTAGCTTAAATTCATCTGTAGTTAATACGAAAAGCCCGGCTGTTGCCGGGCTTTTTTCGTTAAATTTGTGGGCATTCAAAATTAAAGTTGTGAGACTATCTTCTCTTTTGGTACTGAGTCTTTTAACACTAAATAGTGTTGCGCAAGACCGTACCGTTCGTCTCATGACTTACAATCTCCTGAATTACCGCAATACCACTTCTTATTGCACGGGTTCAAATAACAGCTCCAGCAGCAAAGAAGGACACTTAGAAACCATCATTAGCGAAATAGAACCCCACGTGATGGTCATGAACGAGATAGGCAGTAACCCTAACAATCTTACCTACCTTCTAAACAACGCATTTAATACGGGTACCACCACTCATTGGGCCATGGCAAACCATGTGCATAATGGTTTTTCATCCTTAGTCAATGGTGTCGCCTACCGCAGCGATATTTTGGGCATCACGAACCAGTGGGCCATCACTATGGATGCAGATAATAATGCACTCGTTAGAGCCATAGATATTGTCAGATTCTATTATAAAGATGCTTTGCTTCAAGGCAACAGCGACACCGCCACCTTCGTGGTTATCGGAGCTCATTTTAAAGCCGGCAACACTTCATCTGACGCTACTGAACGCAACAAAGCTGCAACGGCAATTATTGACTGGATTGACGCACACAACTTTGATAATATTTTCTTGCTGGGCGATCTCAACACCTACACCAGTAATGAAGCGTCGTTTCAATCGCTGATTGGCGGGAATTCCTTCCGATTTGAAGATCCCATTACCTCAAACGGAAATTGGCACAACAACAGCAGTTTTGCCTCTATTCATACTCAAAGTACGCGCACTTCGGGAAATTGCCATTCTGGTGGCGGCCTCGACGATCGTTTTGACCACATACTTTGTTCAGAGGAGGTCATTGAAGGTGATGCGCAAATCACCTATGCACCTAACAGCTACTTCGCTGTAGGAAACGACGGAAATCATTTCAACAACGCTATTAATTCCGGAACAAATTATAGTGTCAGTAGTGCAGTTTTGAGCGCACTCTATGCTTTGAGCGATCACCTACCAGTGATTATTGATGTTGAAATTGAAGGCCAGCAATTGGCTATTGAGTCGCATGAAGGGAATTGGACCTTACCCAATCCCATGTTACCAGGAACGATTGTATCGCTCCCACTCAACAGTCGTTTGATCATTTCTAATCTTGCTGGGCAGCAGTTGTTCGAAACGACTGAAACCCACTTTCAAGTCCCTATTCTTTCTAAAGGCACCTATTTGTTGCAGTTAGAATCGGGATACGGTCGAACCACGCGTAAAATCATTTTTTAATGCAGCACAGAATTCTCCTACTTCTCGCCCTTTTGTGTAGCCTTTTTACGCAAGCGCAAAACTTCGAAGAGTTTCAAACGACGCAGGCGAACATTCGACTCTCTGCAACAAATGCGGGTACATTTGGAAACGCATTTAGAGGCTATAAAGACGGTTCAGGTACGCCTTCATTGGAATATCCTGCAGGTTCAGGCATCGAACATTTGTTTGAAGGTGGAATCTGGATTGGCGGTACAGCAAACGGCGTCATTCGTGTGAGCACCTCAGCGTACGATTCTCCTCAAGGTTATGCCCCTGGACGAGGTGGTTTCGAATTCAATCCGGTTCCTGGTCAACCCGTAAAAGAGATGAGCAGCCTAAAGACTTCACCAAAATTCAACTCTTCGGCCATTTCCCATCAAGATTTCATCGCCAATTTCTCCGATTCCACCCTATTAGTTCCGGGAACATCTATCCCAATCAATAACCACATTAACCCAATGGATATCGTTGCAGAGATGCGACTTCTGAATTGGAATTACAGTTTTTCCGATTTCATGGCGATGTGTTCCCTCACCATCTATAATCGTGGCGATCAAACCTTTGACGACCTCTATATTGGCCTATGGAACAACTCCGTTGTACGTAATGTCAATATCACTCCAGCAGGAGCCGGAGGTGCCAGTTTTTACGCTCAAGGAGGCAACGGTTTTGTCGACAGTCTCAATCTGGCTTATTGTTACGACGCCACAGGAGATGAAGGATTTACCGACAGCTATGTCGGTCAAGTTTTCTTGGGCGGCGAGGACAAACAAGGTTTTCGACATCCTCGAACCGATTCTAGTTTCCGCGTAAACTACAATGCCTGGGTATTCAATAACAGTGGTCAAAGCACCTTTTTCTTTCCAACCACAGATCAGCAGCGCTATCAAAAAATGATGGACGGCTTTAACCACAACCCTTGTTGGACCAATCCATCGTCCGCGGGATGTGTAAGCACCTTAGATAGTGACCTTCAAGATGAATTAAACAAGAGTGGAAACCGCTCTGACCTCATTTCAGCCGGTCCATTCAGTACGTTCGCACCAGGCGACACCATTAACATTGCTTTTGCTTTTGTAGTTGCTAAGAAGATGGAAGACGGGAATCCAAACGCACAGAATAATGCAGTACAACGCAGCGGTCTTCTCAGCGCCGCGAACTGGGCACAAACCACGTATAATGGGGAAGACGCAAACTTCAACGGTATTTTAGATCCAGGAGAAGATAAAGACGGTGATGGAGAAATTACGCGCTTCATTCTTCCTACTCCCCCTGCCATTCCCTATTCCAGAGTGGAGGCCGGAGAAAATAGCGCAACCATCTATTGGGCCAGTAACAGCGTTACAAGTGTCGATCCAATCTCTAAAAAACAAGATTTCGAAGGATTTAACATCTATGCTACCACGACTGGATTTGATGTGTTTGGGACACCTAATCTAGCCGAAGATTTGAGCTTGGTCGCATCTTTTGATAGCACCGGTAACGACTACGGGATGAACAATGGATTTACACCAGTCTTACTTCCCACGCCAAAGGAATTTGAGAACGATACCGTAGTCTATGATTACGCTTATATTCTTTCTCCTTTGCCCAATGGATGGCAAACCGCAATGGCCGTTACTGCATTTGACAAAGGCGACCTAAACGCTGGTCTTGAAAGTCTTGAGAGCTCGGCTCTCGCTAATGTCACTCGCGTATTTCCAGGTAAGGAAGCTGCTAGTGAAGAAGATCGGCCTTATGCCTATCCCAACCCCTATTACTTGAGTGCAGGATGGGAAGGACAGAGTAACTTCCAAGAAGAAAGTCGTAAAATCATTTTTGCCAACCTCCCGGCCCATTGCCAGATCACTATTACTACTGCGGCTGGAGATTTGATCGACACCTTCGAACACACGCCTGATTACAATGGCACAGACATTCGTTGGTTCAGAACTTTCGGATCAGAAAACCCCGATCAAAACACATTCTCTGGAGGTGAGCATGCTTGGGATTTATTATCAAAAGAAAGTCAAATCATAGCGCGAGGAACCTACCTTTTGCATGTTCAAGATTTAGAAACTGGAAAACGAACTACAGAACCCTTCATAATAGTTAAATAATGAGAAAACATCTACTCACCCTTTTATTTGCTGCATTTGCATCAACTGCTTATAGCCAATCCTATGTCAGCATCAGTGCAATTAATAACGTTTCAGCAACTGATTTAGCTGCCTGTAATGATACTTCCGCCTACCTAGGGCAGACCATCATTACACGCGGAGTTGTAGTTACCCCAGGTTGGGCTACAGAGGTAGCTTCCGGTTCCGTAACTGGTGGACTTCGTCCGTTTATTTTTATTCAAGACACCACAGTGGGTGGTCAAAGTTCACCGTGGGCAGGAATTGAAGTTATGGGCGTGTATTCTGCCTCAAACGGATCGCTTCAAGTGCCATCTACGTTTACCCAAGTACTTCCTGGCGATATCGTAGAAGTCAAAGGTTTGGTGGGTGAATACAATGGCTCCAACCAATTAAGTTTGGTGGATGCCAACAGCTTCAGCATCATTTCAACCACCACGGATCCTGTGATAAGCGACACTATTTCATTGGGCGACCTCAACGACAACCAGCAAGTGAATCAACTCACCACCGGTGAACCCTACGAAGGATCTTTCGTGACACTGGAAAATCTTACCGTGACTTCTGTAATTCAATTTTCCGGCAATCGAATCAGTTTCAATGTAGCGGACGCCAATGGAAACGTTATTAACGTGAGTGACCGATTCTTAGCCCAAAAACTATCCTCATACAGTACCGTTAATCCACAGTCGCCTCAGACGCAGGGTTCTTTTGTGCCGCCAGTTCCAGGAACATTCCTAAACTCATTGAGTGGTGTAGTTCGTCACGATGCGAACGGGTGTACCGGTGATAACGGACGTGGCTATGAAATCAATCCATTCGACAGTACACATTATGATGTCGGATATGCCCCCCCATATATCGCCAATTTCGAACGTGATCCATCTGTACCTACTTCTAATCAAGACGTTGAATTCATCTGTAACATCACGGATTACGACGGGACGGTAGATAGTGTTTGTATCGCTTGGACGGCAGATAACGCAGTAAGCATTGCGAACATGCCAAAATACACCTTCCCTTTGAGTGCGGGTACCACGGATGAATACGAATACGAAATTCCTGCTCAAACCGACGGCAGCACCGTGCGCTACTACATCTACGCTGCAGATAATGACGGTAACGAAAGTTGGTATCCTACGAAACCAACGACTCAAACTTCACCAAATGTCGAATTCTACACGGTCCGTGATAATGGAATGCTCGTCTACGACATCCAATACACCATGGATCCATTTGGAGACAGTCCTTTAGAAACCCAAGAGGTTACTGTTAAAGGTGTGGTTACTGCTTCGACTAAAATTGGAGACCTCGGGTACCTCTATATTCAAGATGAAACAGGTTCTGCCTGGAGTGGAATATGGTGTGTAGGTATTGGACTCAACCAATTTTATCGCAATGAAGAAGTTGAAGTTACAGGTGTTGTAGAAGAGTACTACGGAATGACACGCCTAAATGTTACTTCTGCGAACAAAACAGGCAACTTAGGCAACGTGAACGCCACTGTGCTTGATCCTTCTGATTCTGCCTCATACGCTAACTTCGGCTGGGAAGCTTACGAAAGTATGTTTATACGTTACGAGCAGCCTAACGGCAAACTGCATATTAGCCAAACCAATTTAGGCTTTGGTGATTTTGCTGTGAGCAGTTCAAACACCGCTGCAGTTAGTCACAGTGGTCGTGTTTTGGCAGGTCGTCAAAGCACCACCGCATACAGTTCGTTAGATGTACAGTTAGTAACCGACACTTCATACAGCAGCTTAGACGGAGAGATGAATGTAACGCCAATCGTCGTGAGCGACACCATGACTTTTGATGCCATTGAAGGCATCTTATTCTACGGTTTTAGTAATTACCGTTTGGTACCGCGTAACAACAACGACTTCATTGGTGCAAACGTAACTTTGGATAGCATATCTGTAGCGAATTCACCAATCAGTGTAGTAGAATTGGACCAAATGAACGTTGCGTATTACCCGAACCCCGTGAATAACCAGCTGACAGTTAAAGCCCCTATGGAAGGAATGCTTCTAATCTACAATAGCGCCGGTAAACGCGTATATGGTAAACGTTTCACGCAAGAGTCAAAAGTAGATGTAAGTGCACTACCTAATGGGCTGTACTTATTGAGCCTTGAAGGATCAAAAGGCCAATTCTTTACTCGAATTTCTGTACAACACTAATTCATGAAACACCTACTGTACTTCGCATTAGCGGTACTCGTCTTTAGTTGCCGCGGGACTAACGATCCCGTGGCAAACAAGGCACCGGAAACGCTGCTTCAAGTCGACAGTATTGTGCGCTCAGGTGACCTGCGATTGGGAACAAACGTCACTCTGCACTGGTACGGTATGGATGTAGATGGCTTTATTAAAGGCTACCACATCACTGTGGATGAAACCACAGGCTTTACTGAACGTACAGACAGTACATTCAGCTTTAGTATTGAAGCCGGTCAGGATACAACAGATATTTTACTCACAGTTGCGGCTGAAGACAACGAAGGGCTCATAGACCCGTCACCTGCCACGCTTATTGTGCCTATAAAAAATGCTGCACCAGAAGTGGCCATCGATCCAGATGGAGTGTTATCAGATAGCGCGTTCATTGTAGCCACGGTAGATTGGCGAGCAACTGATGCGGATGGAGACGAAACTATTGAAAGTGTAGAATTCAAATTGAACGCAGGAAATTGGGTTGAAATAGGTACCTCTATTTCTTTATTGTCCTTTGCTACTGACCCTCAAGGCAAGGTCGCCTACTACAAAAACGCGGGATTTATTGACTCCATTCCTGGAGCTGATTTACAGGGTGAAAATTTTATTTTCCTTCGTGCTCGCGACCGCGCAGGCGTCTATTCTCCAGTGGATACCACTGCAGGATTCTATTGGAAAGCTGCAAATAGCGCCACACTTATCATAAACGGGCAGCCGGAATACATCGGAAGTACCTACAAAGCGTGGATGGACAGTGCAAATATTGACTACGATTACCTACAAATGGATGCCGTGAGTGGTGCGGGTATCCCAGCCTATTGGGACCCAACCTTTGAAATCATCATGTCAAGCTATTCTAAAATTGCCCTCTTCACGGATGCCACCGTTTTTCCTACAAAATCTGGGGACGATTATCTTCTCAATATCCTTGCCCTTAGCACTCAGAAATTCCTCCAAAAAGGGGGGAAACTGTTTACCGCATCACAGTTTTCGTCCAATATGGCAGGCGGTGCCTTTTTAGATGTTTTCCCTGTAGAAAGTTTAGTTTTTAGTAGTGGACAAGCGCGTTTAACAAACGACAGTACGCTCGCCCCGCTACAACTAGGATTTCCATCGCTCCAGCCTCAAAACATTGTTTTAGGTATTACGCCGATCGTTCCCTCTGCAGATGCAACGGCGCTTTACAATGGTCAGATCACGAAAATCGGAGGATGGAACGGCGCTACCACCATGGGCGCAACCCGAACACAAAATGGCAGTATTAACCAGGTGTTTGTGGCATTGCCATTGCACGTTTTTAATCGGCCCACGAACCACGGAGGTCTACTCCTAGATCATGTATTTAATGCGGTATTCTAAAGTCATATTTACCCTAGCTTTAATCTTGTGCCAATTTCTAGTTGCAGCACAAGAAAAAGGTGTTTTGCGTGGGCAAGCCATTGAGAAAGGCACAAAAGAACCGCTGCCAAATGCCGCGGTAACTATTGTGGGCACGTTCTATCAGACACTCACGGATTTTGATGGAAACTTCGAAATACGAGATATTAAACCCGGTACCTACAGCGTCAAATTTCAGTTCATAGGCTACCAGCCTATTCTGTTCAATGATATAAAAATTACGAGCAAAAAACCGGCCACTTTAACTGCAGAAATGCAGGAACAAAGTGAAATGCTCAATGCAGTTACAGTAGTGGGTCGTAAAAATCAAGTCGATCTTGAAAAAGCTTCTTCAGCCATTACCCTAACCGGCAACGAAATAGGGAAACTTGTCGCGAAAGGTGTAGAAGATGTATTGGCCCAACAAGCCGGTGTTCAGCGCACCACAGATGGATTACAAATCCGTGGAGCGCGTGTCTATGAAACAGAATACCTTATTGATGGGATTTCGGCACAAGATCCACTTGCTGGAACTGGCGGCGGGGTAAGCGTCAGCTCATCCTCTGTGGGTTCACTTAATCTTATGACCGGAGGAGCAAGTGCAGAATACGGTGGGGGTTCCGCAGGTATCATCAATACGCAAATAAAAGAGGGTGGCGAAAAATTCAGCTGGGGTTTGAATTATCAAACGGATCAAATCTCTGATGCTACTTCTTTCAATACCGATGAATTGGAGGTCACCTTGAGTACGCCCGTCCCCTTTACAAAGAAAAAACTTCGACTATTTACAACAGCACGCGGCCAATGGACGGATCATTATTTTGGAGCCACTGCAACCCAGTTAAAATCAAGTTTATTCCCCGATCAACCAGAGTTGTGGGCACCCCGTCAAAGCAATGACTATACCCATACCGTGAAATTGAGTTATGCGGATAAAACAGTGGGGAAGTTTACCTTAACCAATAGCCATAGCCTCAAGGTGAATCAAAATTCTCGAACTCTTCAAATCGTCGGATTCGATGCCCTACTTACACCAGGCTTTCAATACGATAGAAGTAATAACCTTGACAACGCTACGACGTATACCCACCACAGCAACCTCACTGTATTAGGTTGGAACAAACGCATCAATGCGAAAACCGGACTAACTGTAAGTGCCGGTAGACTCTTTACTAATCTAAGAGCCGATGCGAACGGGCGACCCTTCCGTGCAGAAACCGTGGACCAGATTTACGACGAAGCCTACATCTTCACCGGTGATTTGACGGTGTTTAATCCCAATGATCCATACGGAAATTATTACCTCATTCCTGGAAACGGTTTAGTGAACAACGGCGGTCTAACACCAATCTGGCACGACCATTACGCTGCAGAAAACACATTTAAGGGAAAATTGACTTTCCAGCCCAATTCGATTCACACCATTAGTGGTGGACTGGAGCACGCGTTAACCGAATATCAGTGGGTCGACGTTTACCGTCCTTGGGTCGGTGCACCGATCGTGTTAAACGACAGCACCACCACACCGTCTGTATCCATCGGATCCAGCAACGATATTTGGAAAGTAAGTCCACAAAAAGGAGGGCTCTTTGCGCAAGACCGGATAGAATACAAAGGTGTGAAAGCCACGTTAGGAATGCGATTTAACTATTGGGCACCGGGGAAATTTGCGGATAACGCAGTGGCTGACTCCACCTCTCCCGTCCTTCCCGCCATTCGCGAAGCATACAATGAAAACTCGTTCAAAGCTGGAGGTCTGAGCTGGAAAGTTCGTCTACTTCCTCGCCTAAATGTAAGTTTCCCTGTGACAGAGAACAATGTTCTTTATTTCAATTACGGACACAGTATGCGGATGCCACACCCGCGCTTCATGTATGCTGGCCTTGACCCTCAATACCAGGACCGTAGCTTCTTGTCTTCGCTAGGTAATCCAAACCTCAACCCTGAGGTGAATATCTCGTATGAAGTCGGGTATAAGACCTTAGTAGGGAGTCGCATTGGCTGGACCATCAACGCGTTCAACAACAACCGCTTCGATTACATCGTTTC
>JAHEKP010000061.1:27757-28939 GCA_024638285.1 Cryomorphaceae bacterium | reverse complement strand
GCTTTTCCAGTTGGTGCCTTCGGGATCACTGAGGTGGAAAAAATAGGTGCGTCCTTTGAAATCGGTCACCAAACACGGATCGCCCCAAACACCATAGGGACTAGATACGGACTCTTTGCTCCAACTCAATCCCCCGTCGGTGCTTTGGTAGAAATTATTTAAAACCGACGCGGCATATACATTTTGGGTATTCGTTGGGTCCACTGAAATGCTTGGTTCGCATATGCCCGTTAGGTAGGCAGGTCCTTCATGTATAAGCACAGCCTGTGCGCTACCTGTATTTGTCAGAAATAGCAAGGCAACAAAGAAGGGTAGGGTTAAAAATTGGTTTATTTTCACGTTATGAAAGTAGTATTTGTTTTTGCATCTCTGTGGCTCAGTTCGTTTCTACCTGCAACCACTAGTCCTACTAAGGTACGGCATGACTTTTATGTCAGCGTAACTGATTTAAATGTTGATGTCAATAAAGGTGTTCTCACTGGTGTGATCAAGACTTTTCCAGACGACTGGGAACGGGCCATGAATGCCCTTCTCGAAGCAAAAGTTCAGCGTTACATTGCCTTAGACTCTACGGAGCAATATGCGTTACATGCTTCATATATACAGTCTCGTTTACGTATTTCATTAAACAATGAAAAGTTGCCTGTTACCTTCCATACTACTGCGAGTGGCCCGGATGAACTTTATCTTTTGTTTGTTGCTGATTATGGCAATAAAAAGCTAGAGGAGCTCGCTGGTTCGTGGTTGGTTCAGAGCGAATTTCTTGCGGACATCTATCCTACACAAGAAAATATAATCGTCTTTCACTACGACGGAAACCAGAAAACAAACAGTTGTCGCGAAGGCAACAGATATCAACTGATGTTCGATTTCTAAATGTTCTATTTTAACCTAGGCATTCGCCACATCACGGATTGGCAAGGGTATGATCATATGCTTTTCTTACTAGCGCTCACCCTGCCCTTAAGTTTTTCCCTCTGGAAACCGACCTTAAAGTGGATTACGGCCTTTACCGTTGGACACAGCGCCTCATTGGCTGTTTCGGCTTTGGGTTGGATCGACCTGCCGGGTTCATGGGTGGAACTAGCTATTGCGTTAACTATAGCATTGACCGTTTTGGTTCACGTACTCTCAGGATTTAAGGTACAGGCTTACGGCATCGTATTGGCCGCATTCTTCGGT
>JAHEKP010000061.1:18414-27657 GCA_024638285.1 Cryomorphaceae bacterium | reverse complement strand
ACCTACACGAATAATAGTCCTGATGAGCTGCGCTATTTATGGGTCCAATTAGATCAAAACATGCGTGCACAGAACAGCATGACGCAGCAAATTCAAACCGGCGGCATTTTCAACACGCGAGGCAGCACCCCTCAAACAGCATTCAACCAACTCAAGAAAAGTCAGTTTTACGATTTTGATGGCGGGTTTAAATTGGCTTACGTTCAAAGCACGTCGGGTGCCAATTTGCCCTACACGGTGAATAACACCATGATGCGCGTGGACCTTCCGACCCCATTACGTCAAGGGCAAAAATTCAGCTTTAAAATTAAATGGTGGTTCAACATAAACGACCGCATGGATATAGGAGGTCGCTCCGGCTATGAATACTTTGAAGAAGAAGATAACTACCTCTATACCATTGCTCAGTTTTTCCCGAGAATGGCCGTATACAATGATGTTGAGGGTTGGCAGAACAAACAGTTTTTAGGTCAAGGCGAATTCACTTTGCCTTTTGGTGATTATAAAGTGAACATTACAGTTCCTTCAGATCACATTGTTGCTTCTACAGGAGCATTAACTAATGCGTCTCGCATATTGACATCGAAGCAACGCGCTCGTCTCGCAAAAGCGGAAAAGAGCTACGATGATCCTGTAATCATTGTAACTCAAGAGGAGGCTGAAGCTGCTGAAAAAAATAAAGCAACGGGAACTAAAACATGGACTTTCGAAGCTGAAAATGTTCGCGATTTTGCCTTTGCTACTTCCCGAAAATTTATCTGGGATGCCCAGGCTGTTGACCTAGGCGGTAAGACGACTATGGCGATGAGTTACTACCCAAAAGAAGGAAATCCATTGTGGGAGCAGTATTCAACGCGCGTTGTGGCACACACCCTCAAGGTCTATTCTAAATTCACTATTGATTATCCTTACCACAAAGCCATTTCTGTGCACACAAAATGGATTGGAATGGAGTATCCTATGATTTGTTTCAATGGCGGTCGTCCAGAGACGGATGGAACGTACAGCGAAGGAACGAAGTACGGTATGATTGGAGTAATCATTCATGAAGTAGGTCACAACTTCTTTCCAATGATCATAAATTCTGATGAGCGTCAATGGACTTGGATGGATGAAGGCTTAAATACGTTTGTACAATACCTTACAGAGCAAGAATGGGATCACGATTATCCATCACGCCGCGGTCCAGCAGATAAAATTGTACCCTATATGAGTGGTCCTAAAGAGCAGATTGTTCCAATTATGACGAACTCTGAATCCATTCTGCAGTTTGGAAACAATGCCTATGGTAAACCTGCTACGGCGCTGAATATTCTGCGCGAAACAGTAATGGGTCGTGAGCTTTTTGATTATGCGTTTAAAGAATACAGTCGTAGATGGGCGTTTAAACATCCTTCACCAGCAGATCTTTTCCGTACTATGGAGGATGCCTCTGGTGTAGATTTAGACTGGTTCTGGCGCGGTTGGTTCTATACCACAGATCATGTTGATATTGCCATTAAGGATGTGCAATGGTACCAGATGTCTACGCAGAATCCAGATGTAGAGAAACCTCTAGAGGCGGAAAAAGACCGTAAGGCAAATGATCACGTTGGACGTGCAAGAAATGAAGTCATTCGCACCATGGTGGACGAAGTGCCTGCTACACGCGATTTCTATAATAGCTACAACCCTTTTGAGGTATCTGCTGCAGATAGAGAAGCCTATGATGATTACCGTGCAGGATTGAGTGAAGAGGAGGCGAAACTACTTGATGCTGGGTATCATTTTTATGGTGTGACTTTTGAAAATCAAGGTGGACTCATCATGCCTCTAGTCTTGCGTTTTACATTAGAAGACGGCACGGAAGAGGTCAAGCGCATACCTGCTGAGGTTTGGCTTAAAAATGAAGATGAATTCACGAAGTGGTTCAATTTTACGCTGCCTGTAGTCCAGATCACTCTAGATCCATACTTGGAGATGGCAGATACTGACCGAAGTGATAACTACTGGCCTGCAATGCAAGAGCCGAGCAAGTTTGATGTGTATTCTCGAGGCGCGACCAGCCGCTGGGAGCGCAACGGCCGCTCGAATCCGATGCGAGAAGCACGCGTTCAAGCGGAATAAGAAGCCCTCTTCAGAGGAGTGAAAAGAAAAAAGCCAGAAGCATTGCTCCTGGCTTTTTTCTTTAACAAACTATTGGCTTTTCCTGCGTACTTATGCAGGCTCGCTTGGCGTTTCAAACTCAACTAATCCATAATTCTATGAAACTCATTCAAAAACCGATGTTTAAAATGTTGTCGGTTGCGGTATTGGCTTTGTTATTGCTCATACCTGCCGGCCTAATCCAGAACCTCATTCGAGAGCGTGAAAACACTCAGGCAAATGCAATCAATGAAGTGACCAGTGTTTGGGGTGGGGAGCAGATGCTTGTAGGTCCATACCTTACCGTACCGTTTGATGCGCCTTATACCGTGACGAATTCAGATGGTACAGAGGAAATAAGCTATGCTCGAAACTATGTATATGTCTTGCCTGAGCTATTGAACGGTGAGGTAGATGTTCAGCCTGAAACTAGGAAATTAGGAATCTATGAGGCTGTCGTATATCGTGGTGATGCAAGCATGAAAGGTAAGTTTATACTCCCCGATTGGACGAAGGTGGGGCTGGATGAAAAATATATCCATTGGGATAAAGTGACACTCAACGTAGGAATTTCTGACTTAAGGGGAGTAGAAGGTGCTTTTGATTTTGAGTGGAACGGCACAATTTTACCGTTGAGTTCAGGCCTGGTAACTAATGATATCTACTGGAGCGGAGTTCATAGCCCGGTTACCATTGAGAATCAGGAGGAACTTCAATTTGAATTTTCGACCACCTTACGAGGCAGTCGCCGATTTTCAGTTGTGCCTTTGGGTAAGCAAACCACCTTTAGTATGGTCAGTCCTTGGCTGGAACCCAACTTTGAAGGTAGTTTTGCGACCACAACGTATGACCCAACAGCAGAGGGGTTTTCTGCTCAGTGGGAGGTCAGTCATCTCAATAGAAACTTCCCCCAATCATGGATTGGTAAGAAATATTCACCTGCAAATGATTTCTTTGGAACCGAATTTGTAAAAACGGTCGACAATTACAGTAAGTCCAACCGAGTAGCGAAATATGCCATATTAATCATTGCACTTACGTTTATGGTGTTTTATTTCTCTGAGCTCATTAAGGGCGCTAAGGTGAATGCGTTGCAATATGTGCTTGTGGGTTTAGCCTTAGTATTATTCTACACTTTGCTTTTGTCTTTTTCAGAGCACATTGGTTTTAATGCGGCATACCTATTGGCAGCGGTGATGACTGTTCTATTGGAATTCTTCTACGCTAGAAGTGTTATGGGTAGTACAAAACTTGCTGCGTATGTGGCGGCTACATTGACGCTTTTGTACAGTTTTATCTTCATACTCATCCAATTAAAAGACTTTGCTCTTCTCGCAGGAAGTTTAGGGTTGTTTGTGATACTTGCTGGAATCATGTTTATTTCCCGGCAGATACAATGGGAAGAGGAATAACGAAAAAAGCCCCGAGCATTGCTCGGGGCTTTCTTATTATCACCAGGGCATTTGATTATCCCATGACCATATCTAGGTACTGTGTCAATTTAGTTTTTAGTGACTTACGCTCCACGATAAAATCGAGGAAGCCATGCTCTAAGAGAAATTCAGAACGTTGGAAGCCTGCGGGCAGATCCTTACCTATAGTTTCTTTGACCACGCGAGGGCCTGCGAAGCCGATTAGTGCATTCGGTTCAGCGATATTAATATCTCCGAGCATAGCATAAGAAGCAGTAACACCTCCTGTTGTAGGGTCGGTTAAAAAAGAAATGTAGGGAATCTTCTTATCATCAAGAAGGGCAATCTTTGCTGAAGTTTTTGCCATTTGCATTAATGAGTAAGCAGCTTCCATCATACGCGCTCCACCAGACTTTGAAATCATAATGAACGGCGCACCCGTTTCTAAACTCTTATCCATGGCACGTGCAATTTTCTCTCCCACCACAGACCCCATGGATCCGCCAATAAAATTGAAATTCATACAAGCGACGACAATGGGTCTTCCATTCATTTCTCCATAGCCTGTGGTAATGGCGTCTTTCAGACCGGACTTCTTTTGCCCAGACTTCAGTCGATCAACGTAGGGCTTAGTGTCCTCAAACTTCAATGGATCTTTACTTTCCATGTTTGCGTCAAGCTCCGTAAAGATGCCTTTGTCAAAGAGTATTTTAAAATATTCTTTGGCATTAATGCGGTCGTGGTGACCGCAGTTTCCGCACGTCCATAGTTCCGCTTCGTGGTCGTCCACGCTAACGATTACTTTACATTTTGGACATTTGTGCCAAAGCCCGTCAGGGGTCTCCTTTTTGTCTTTGGTTTCGGTGGTAATACCCACCTCAGTTCTTTTAAACCAACCCATAGTTTTTGTTCCTCTGTGCAGTTTGTAGGGTGCTAAAGTAGCTAAAAAGGGCACTCATCGGTAAGAAGAGTGCCCTTTTGCTTTGAAATTCTATTCTTGCCTTACGCGATGGTAATAGCATCGTTTAGGTAAACGTCCTGTACAGCACGTAGTAAGGCAATACCGTCCTTATAGTCTTTTTGGAATGCTTTACGACCAAGGATAAGCCCTTGACCACCTGCACGCTTATTGACAACGGCCGTTAAGACAGCTTCGCTCAAATCGTTTGCGTCATTACCAGTGGAAGCACCGCCAGAGTTGATCACACCAATACGACCATTGTAGCTGTTCAATACTTGGTAACGCGTTAAATCAATCGGATTGTCGGTTGTCAACTCAGAATACACTTTAGGATGCGTTTTACCATGGCCAGTAGCGTTGTAACCACCGTTGTTGGTGGGAAGCTTTTGCTTGATAATATCCGCTTGGATGGTTACACCTAAGTGGATTGCCTGAGAAGATAAATCTGCAGAAGTGTGGTAATCTACACCGTCCACTTTAAATGCATCATTACGTGTGTAACACCATAGGATAGTTGCCATACCTAGTTCGTGAGCACGCTCAAAAGCTGCTGCAACTTGCTCAATCATTTCACGACTTTGCTCATGACCAAAGTAAATGGTTGCGCCCACAGCACAAGCACCCAAATTCCAAGCTTCTTCTACTGAACCGTAAGGGCTTTGAAGAAAGGTGTTTGGATACGAAAGGTATTCGTTGTGGTTAATTTTTACTACGAATGGAATTTTGTGGGCATACTTGCGCGCCACAGTAGCCAAAACACCGTAAGTAGAAGCTACTGCATTACATTCTGCGTCAATAGCCATCTTAACGATGTTTTCAGGGTCGAAGAACATCGGGTTCGGTGCAAATGAAGCCCCGGCGCTGTGTTCGATTCCCTGGTCAATGGGAAGTATGCTTAAGTATCCAGTATTGGCCAAACGTCCAGTTCCATAAAGGCGCTGTAGTGAGTTCATGACTTGGATACTGCGGTTAGATTCTGTGAAAGATTCCGTGACAAAGTTGCCAGAAGGTAAAATCGCCAAAGAGTCTTTGGTGATTGCCGTAGAAGTGTGGTTCAACAAAGCATCAGCTTGATCGCCTAGCAACTCTCTAATTTTGTCAATGGACATCATAATTCTTAGGTGTTTAATTGAGGGGCTAAAATAAACGAAATGTTTTAAGCGTGAACCCTAATTTAGAAAGGATAACCTATCCCTAAAGCTAGGTTAAAATCACTCAATTGGGGTGCGGTAATTACCCAGTTTGATCGGTCTACAGCGCCCGGGTGGTGAAGCTTTAAGCCTAAATCTGCACGAATGATGAAAAACTCAAGATCATATCTGAGACCGTATCCCGCATTAATGCCTAATTGCTTGTAGAAACTATCCCATCTAAATTTTCCAGCTTCAATAGCAGCTTCCTGCATGCTAGTAAACGTTCCCGTGTATGTTTTATCATAGATCCACATATTTCCAGCATCAAGGAAAACGGCACCTTTCATAGCACGTTGTATGGTAAATCGGTATTCTAAGCTTTGAACCAATTTTATCGGAGCTGCGGAGAAAAAGCCGCTGCGTTGAAGCAAATCCTCGCTTGTTGCTCCTGGTCCAAAGTGGTAGGCGGTCCACCCGCGCATGTCGTTCGCGCCGCCCATAAAAAAAGATTGCTCAAAGGGGACAAATCCAGATGAACTGTTCCAGCTCTGTGCGATTCCCAAAAAGGTGCGCGATGCCAATTGTCTTTTTCGAACTAAACTGCGGTAGGCTCTGAAATCTAAACTCGTCTTAGCGAATTGAGCAATGGGATTGCCATTCCATTCGTTTAAACCGCTCATGCGAGCAAAATGACCGCCTGTTTTTGCCGATGCATTTAGAAAGTATCGCCATTGATCTTTTTTCCAGGTCTCTTGATATTGATACGAAGTCGTTGCAAAAATGATGTTCTGAAAACCGACAAACAGGAAGGGGACCAGAGCGGTGTCGTTTGCGAAATTTATACTTACAAAGGAGAGTTGTGCCGGATTGAAGACGTGCTTAGCCCCTTCTTTTGTCCAACTGTATTCTAGGTTGGTCGAAAAGTTAAATCGGTTGAATTCCTGAGCGCGATATTGGTATGCAACCTGGGCTCCCAATTGTGTTTTGGGTTGCCAAAACTTTGCTTGCTTGGGTGTGAGTGCTTGCGGCAAAAGGAGCTTAGGTATTTGTAAGGCAACTCCTGTATTGAGTTCGCGTGCATCAATGAGCCAACTGGTATTGGTCGAATTGCGTTGTTCTGTCAGGGTGCCTCCGAGCGAAAGCCTAAGGGTTTCCCCGCCTTTGAACAGATTCCTGTTGTCCCAATTAAAACTGCCGCCGACCCCTAGACTTCCGCTGTTCCCTAGTCCTTCTAGATTAGCACTGACGGAACGTTTAGGGAGCGGTACTAGATTCAACGTGGCGTGTAAAGCACTATCTTTAGGTTGCACGTTAAATTCAACAGTCTGGAAAACGCCAAGACTGTTGAGGTTTTTGTAAGTTGAACGGAGTAAGTTTTGATCATAATAGGCGCCGCGCTCTAGATAAATTTGTTCATCGATAAATCCTGGGCGAAATGATCTGTCGTTTTGGAGGACATCTATTCCGTGAACGGTACGGCTACTGTCATTTACATCATGTGAATGCTGAAAAGAGTAGGTAGGGCGGACAGTGATTTTTGAAATCCTTTGGCGTTCATCTAAGCCGCCGAAGATGAAAGGGTCAACGACTGCTGTAATGGTACTGGTATGTGGGCCGGCAGTAGTGTCGATCTCGAAATAAACCCAGCCTAATTGGGCCGTGTAGTAGCCATGGTTTTTAAGGAAATTTGTTAAGGCCAATTGCTCCTCTTCAATGAGTTCGGCGTCCAATGCATCGGTTAATTCTATACCCTTAGGGTAATGCGCAAGCGCTGAATCTATGAAACGACTGGTGGATCGAAGGGTGTACTCCGATACACGGTATTGCAATCCAGTGGTGATGTGGTAATGCGCAATGACTTTCTTTCCTTTTTGCTCCGTAAATGCGGTATCATTGACTTGGTAAAAGCCTAAATTGAAATAGTGCTGCTTGAGTTGAGAGGCGGTGGCTTTAAAAGCTATGGGGTCAAAATACGCCGGTGGTTCGCCAATCCGTTTGAGCCAATTACCAGTTGCGTTTTCACCTAGTTTATTTCCCATTCCGTACAAGCTCACAAACATTCGGATATTTCCTAAGCCTTTGTTCGGGCGTTGACGCATGATGTCGTAATCCTCATCGCTTAGCGTGGTACGGCCGTTGATGCGGATGTCATTTTTAACCAGCAGTGGCTTTTCTACGGAAGCTTGTTGCAGGCCGGTACAGCTTGATGTAGTGAACAAGAGTGCTGCCCCGAAGAGTATGGGGTAGAAAAAGCGGTGTATTTTAGCCGTAAAATTGGTCAACGTGCTCACTAAAAGTCAAGAAAAATTAATCCGCAGTCTTGCACTACGCAAGAACCGAAAAAAGTCGGGACTATTTGTTGCGGAAGGTTTGAAGTTAGTCACGGATTTAGTGAGTGCAGGGTTAACAGTCGAAAATATATTCTTGACTGAAGGCCAAAGGGAAGAGTTTGCAGGAGGAGATCGCACTCACACCATTACTGTGCAAGAAATGAAGCACATAAGCTTCTTAGAAACGCCTAGCCCAGTTTTGGCACTTTTTAAACAACCTGAACGTTTAGGGGATTTCCATGAAGACGCTGGTTTTATTCTTTTACTCGATCGCATTCAAGACCCAGGGAATATGGGGACGCTGCTCCGTACTGCGCTTTGGTATGGTGTGGAGCACATTGGTCTCGTGAAGGGCAGTGTAGATATCTTTAATCCTAAAGTCGTTCAGGCAAGCATGGGAGCGTTGGCACATGTGCAGTGTGTAGAAAAGAGTGCAGAAGAATGGGTGCAATGGAGTGCTTCTAAGGACAGGAGATTGCTTGTCGCGGATATGGATGGCATACCGGCCGCTGAAATGAATTGGACCGCAAAAGATATTTTGGTATTAGGTAATGAGGGTCAGGGCTGCGATGAAGTCTTTAAGGCTGCAGGAGATCAAGTCACCCTGCCAGGAAATGCGGCTAAAATGGAAAGTTTAAACGTAGCTATAAGTGGTGCTACACTACTTTATGCGTATGCGACCGCTTCAAACGAGCTTTAAAACGAAGGTTCAACAACACGCCGCCAATCACCAATGCGATTCCCAGGAACATCTGGCCATTAGGAACAAAATCAAAGAGTACAATATCCCAAGTTAAAGCGAAAATGACGCCGATGTATTTGAGAGGAGCGACCGTATTCACTTCGGACAATTGGTAGCTTTTGGTCATGTACAATTGGGCAAATTGTGTCATGATGCCAATAGCAAAAAGTAACACCAGGTCAGGAAGAGAGGGCGTAACCCAATTAAAAATGCTAAAGACCATCATTACTGGTGTCGCGACTAAAGGAAAATACATCACAACTACAAGTGGGTGTTCGTCTTTGAGCTTTCGGATGGCATTGTAGGCCAATCCAGAAAACATACTTGAGCCTATACCTAATGCCAGAAGGGCAGGTGGTATTTGGGCACTTGAACCTTTGACTACGACGATGCCGATAAATGATACCAGGAAAAAGAACCATTGCGCCCATCTTGTGCGCTCACCTAGAAGGAATCCTGCAATGAAGGCGGTAAAGAACGGGCTGAGGTATTGAACGGTTACGGCTGCGCTCAACGGCATTTTTTGAATGGTATAAAAGAA
>JAHEKP010000061.1:12591-18314 GCA_024638285.1 Cryomorphaceae bacterium | reverse complement strand
GAGAATTGCGCAGATGCGAGCATCGGTGCGCAAAAAACAACCCAAAGGAGTACTTTTTTATTCATTTCTACTAGAACGTTCTTAGGACTCTTTTCGTGCCTGGTAGATAGTGGCAATGCCAAAAGTAACCGGACGCGTTCGCTTCGGCGTTAAGCCGGCTCTAACGAGTTCTTTCTCAAATGCAGCGCCGTAAGGGAAGGCTTTAACACTCTCAGGAAGGTAGGTGTAGGCGCGCGGGTCTTTCGAAACCAGTTTACCGACCGTGGGCAGAATAGCTTTAAAGTAGAACCAATAGAGCTGTTTGAATGGGAAATAGCGCGGTTGACTGAATTCTAGTACTACCAATTGGCCACCTGGCTTTAGGACGCGCATCATATCTCTTAAGCCGTTGTGTAAATTTTGAAAATTACGCACTCCAAAGGCCACGGTGATGGCATCAAATGTGGCATCGGCATAAGGAAGGCTTTCACTGTCACCCAATTCGAGAACAATTTTCTTGCTTAACCCTTTCTTGGCTACTTTTCCACGGCCGACCTCAAGCATTCCTTCGCTGATATCGGCGCCGGTAATGTCAGCGCCGGTGCCTTGTGCTAATGCAATAGCGAGATCAGCCGTTCCTGTGGCTACATCAAGAACTAAAGTGGGAGCATCCGCTTTAACCATGCTGACTACCTTGCGTCTCCAGCCTTTGTCAATGTTGAGCGACAATAGGTGGTTGAGCAAATCATAACGCTTTGAAATATTGTTGAACATTTCAGCTACTTGCTCTTTTTTTGCTGATTCGCTGTCGTACGGTTTAATGTTTTCTGCTCCCGCCATTGTTTATAATTTGATGCGCAAAGGTAGGCCATACGGCGTAACTTCGCAGTTATGAGTAGAAGAAGAAATACCAGTAAAACAGGCAGCGATAAAAAACGGAAGCCACTATCGTTAAAGGACTTAAGTCAACTGCGTAAAATTTTTTCCTACCTGCGTCCACATCGTCTTTTATGGGTCGTTGGTTTCTTCTTCCTTCTGATAACCATGGGGACGTCGCTATTGTTCCCGAAACTGTTAGGAGGGCTCATGTCATCCTCTGCAGAGAATTTACGTGGGAATATGGCTCAAATGATGGGGCTGTTGGCTTTGCAAAGTCTGGCAGGCTTCTTTCGAGTGGTCATATTTGTCATTGTCACAGAACGCGCACTTGCCGCACTCCGTGAAGATTTGTACGGACATTTGGTACACTTGCCTATGGCGTTCTTTTCAAGTAGAAGAGTGGGCGAATTGAACTCACGTGTAGCATCAGATACGGCACAAATAGGCGAGACTTTGACTACCACATTAGCAGAGTTCTTGCGCGGGCTTTCCATGGTCATCGGTGGAATCGCGATTCTGGCCTTTACTTCCATTAAACTTACCCTATTCATCGTAGCGGTCATTCCACCGTTCATGATTGTGACCTTATTTTTTGGTCGTTTTATTCGCAAATACGCAAAGCGCGTGCAAGATGAAGTTGCAGCGTCAAATACGATCGTGGAAGAAACCTTCGCTGGTATTCAAACAGTGAAGGCGTTTGCGAACGAGGCGTGGGAACGGAGCCGTTATGCGAAGCGCATACAAAATGTGGTAGGCCTTGCTGTTAAAGGAGGGTATTACCGCGGGGCTTTTTCTTCTTTCATCACCTTTGGATTATTTGGAGCCATAGCATTGGTCATTTGGTTTGGAGCGGGCATGGTACACGAAGGTGAATTGGCTGCAGAAAAGCTCAACGAGTTTATTTTATACGCATTGTTTATTGGCGGTTCTATTGGCGGATTGGCAAACGTTTATGCACAGTTGCAGAAAGCCATAGGTGCTACAGAGACCATTTTTGGACTGCTCGACGAGACGGTTGAAATGGTACCGAACAACGAGCCTCAGGCGCCTATTGAAGTTGGATCTATTTCGATGAAGGATGTGAAGTTTAGTTATCCAACTCGTGCTGATGTTCCTGTTTTAAAAGCATTAAGCTTTGATTTGCCGCAAGGTCAAACCCTCGCCTTAGTGGGCAAGAGTGGTTCAGGAAAGTCGACTATCGCGGCATTGTTGATGCGTTTTTATACCTCATTCGAAGGTGATTTCACGGCAAATGGAAAACCGGTGGATTCTCTGGATCTTCAGTCTTGGCGCAGTGCGCTGGCTTTGGTGCCTCAAGATGTTTTACTTTTTGGAGGTACCATTCGAGAGAATATTACCTACGGAAATACAGAGGCCAGTGACGCAATGATTATTGAAGCAGCGAAAGAGGCGAACGCTTGGGAATTTATCAGAGGCTTCCCAGAGGGTCTTGAGACGACAGTAGGTGATCGCGGGGTTCAGCTGAGTGGTGGTCAGCGTCAGCGCATCGCGATTGCTCGCGCCCTGTTAAAAAATCCACAGTTGTTGATTCTCGATGAAGCCACCAGTGCCTTAGATAGTGAAAGTGAACACCTCGTTCAAGAGGCGCTGGACCGATTAATGAAAGGCCGTACCTCTGTAGTTATTGCGCATCGCCTCAGTACCATCCGCAAGGCACACCAAATCATTGTTTTAGAAGATGGTGCTGTGATCGAACGAGGCACGCATGAGGCTTTGATGCAGAATGCAGGTACCTATGCAGAGCTAATTAAACTGCAGGATGTAATGGGTAGAGATGTTCCAGGCGAAGAGAAATCGGACCAATTGTAGGCCAACCTAAATTCATGTAGTATCTTAGGAATGATGAAACAAATCCTTAAGCATCCCGCGGCAAAAATTCTCCTGAACAAATACTTTTTGACGGGAATCAGTTTTGTGGTTTGGATGATTTTTCTAGACACGAATAATTATTTCATTCATTCCGAATTGTCTGACCAAATCGACGATCTCGAGAACGATATTGAGTTTTACGAGGAGGCGCTGGAGCGTGATAAAACGCTCTTGGAGCAATTGGTAACCGACCCTGAAGCTTTTGAGCGATATGCTCGTGAAAACTTTGGAATGCATCGCGAAGGTGAAGATATAACCATCATAGAATTTGAATCCTCAAAGGATGACTGACAAAACGAACCGCACCTATCCGCATGGAAAACATGTAGCACCACTTTACACCGAAGCGCCTGACCAGCAACCCGGATTTCGATCCAACCCTTGGTGGGTCATGGTTCAAGAACATGCCGTAGAGAAAGAATTTGCCGCGAACGACTGGGCATTAGAACGATTGAAGCACGGTGCGAGCGGCTTGCTTTTTTACCTTTACGATCACCAATATTTACCGCGCATTCTTCGCGATATTGATTTGCGCTACATCTATTTAGGTCTCGTGGTGGAAGGAAGCGGTCCAGAAGTTATGGAAGCCTTACTGCATCATGCGCACAATGAGATTTTACCGCTGGATAAAATGAGTGGGTTCGTTAATATTGATCCGGTTGAAACAGCGGCAAGAACAGGACATTGGGACGAATCGAAAATGTACGATCTAGGCGAGTTGAGCAGATTGACCCCGCCACAATTCAAATACATGTGCGTTAATGCGAATTTCTATGGTACGTGTGGAGCTTCCGCTTCGACGCAACTGGGTTTAGCTCTCGCACATCTGGATTTTTACCTTGATGCTTTTGGTGAGGTAGGTTTAGACCAGTATTGGTTGGCACTGAGTGCAGGCACGCACATGTTTGAGGAAATGGCGAAGATTCGAGCTATGCGTTTGCTTTGGGGTCGATTGCTGGAAACCTACGGCTTACCTCAGGTTCATTTAGAGATTTATGCAGAGACCAGCATACAGCATCAGACCGCTCTGGATGTGGAGACGAACCTTTTACGTGCAGCCTCTGCTGCTTTTGGCGCCATTACAGGAGGTGCTGATGCCCTACAGATTCGTCCATATACTGCTGTTCTGGGTGCTAATGACCCGGAGGCTGAACGATTGGCTTTGAATCAGCAGTACCTTTTTGTCTATGAGAGTTTCCTGGACCGCGTTGAAGATCCTGCAGCAGGTTCTTATTTTATTGAGACGTTGACACAAGAGTTGTGTGAATCGGCATGGAAAATAGCCCAAGAAGTACGCGAAATGGGAGGCATTATTGAAGCGTTACAATCGAATTGGATTCAAGATAAAATTTGGGCGGAGGCTAACGAAGCTGCGCCAAGTGAATACTTAGGCGTCAATAAATTTCCTTCCGCCGCTGGATTCCCCGAAGGCTTTAAGCCTACTGCACCAGTGAGTCGCGCAGCCCATCAAAAACAGTTTGTAGAATGTGCTATAGAGCCACTACGCCCGGTTCGTTGGCCAGCTGCATTGGAAAAAGAACACGATAAAAAAGCGTAGGTATGGAGACAAATACGAAGTGGACCACACCGGAACAAATCGTGGTAAAGAAGAGCTACCAGCGCCAAGACCTCGATGGAGTAACTCATCTAGGAACATTACCGGGTGCGCCACCTTACGTGCGTGGACCTTATGCATCTATGTATGTTGGGCGACCGTGGACTATACGTCAATACGCCGGGTTTTCCACTGCAACGGAATCCAATGCCTTTTACCGTCGAAATTTAGCGGCGGGGCAAAAAGGGTTGTCCGTAGCCTTTGATTTGGCAACGCATCGTGGCTACGATAGTGATCATGAGCGGGTTTTTGGTGATGTAGGAAAAGCAGGGGTTGCAATCGACTCCGTTGAGGATATGAAGGTGCTGTTTAATGGAATTCCATTGGATAAAATGTCTGTTTCCATGACTATGAACGGAGCAGTATTACCGGTCATGGCGTTCTACATCGCAGCGGCAATGGAGCAGGGGGTGGAACTGGACCAATTAAGCGGAACCATTCAAAATGACATTCTTAAAGAATTCATGGTCCGCAATACCTACATCTATCCCCCTAAAGAAAGCATGCGCATCATCTCAGATATATTCGCGTATACGAGCAAGAACATGCCGAAGTTTAATAGTATTTCTATCTCCGGCTACCACATGCAGGAAGCCGGAGCCACTGCCGATATTGAAATGGCATATACTTTATGTGATGGCTTGGAATATGTAAAAACAGGTAGAGATGCCGGTTTAGACATTGATGCCTTTGCACCACGACTGAGCTTCTTCTGGGGTATAGGAATGAATCCTTTCATGGAGATTGCGAAGATGCGCGCGGCCCGCTTCCTATGGTCGAAACATTTGAAAGCATTAGGAGCGAAACATCCGAAGTCCATGGCCTTACGTACCCATAGCCAGACGTCAGGTTGGTCGTTAACGGAGCAAGATCCATATAACAATGTTACACGTACGGCTATTGAAGCCATGGCGGCAACTATGGGAGGAACGCAAAGTTTACACACCAACTCTTTGGATGAAGCCATCGCACTACCTACAGATTTTTCTGCGCGAATTGCCCGCAACACCCAATTGCACTTGCAATTAGAAACAGACATCACCTTCACCGCAGATCCCTGGGGTGGATCGTATTACGTAGAGAAACTCACTGCGGATTTGATTGATCGTGCAACGAAACTGATGGAGGAAGTGGAAGCACTAGGGGGAATGACCAAAGCCATTGAAGCAGGTATTCCGAAGCTTCGTATTGAAGAGGCGGCAGCTAAAAAACAAGCGCGTATCGATAGTGGTGCGGATGTTATCGTGGGCGTAAATGCATTCGAAAATGGTGCACGTGCAGATCTTGATATCCTTGAGGTACGCGGTGATGAAGTGCGTGAAGCCCAAGTCGCTGGCATAGCCGCATTGCGCGCTGCACG
>JAHEKP010000061.1:0-12491 GCA_024638285.1 Cryomorphaceae bacterium | reverse complement strand
GCTACGTCGATATTGACTATTCTCATTGAGATGGAAGCATAAAAAAAGCCCCGCGACGCGGGGCTTTTTTGTCTAATTTTCTTTCGTTCGTTTATTTCGATTGACGCTTGCGGTCACTTTCGTTCAACAAGATTTTTCTTAATCGAATGCTTTCCGGTGTTACCTCTACATACTCATCTGCTCCAATGTATTCCATGGCTTCTTCTAAGCTGAATTTGATTGGGGTAAATAAGGCAGAGTTATCATCTTTACCGGCGGCACGCATGTTGTTCAATTGTTTCGCGATACACGGGTTAACTACAAGGTCACCAGGACGGTTGGCCTCACCAACAATCTGTCCACCGTATAAGTGCTCACCCGGCTCGATAAAGAATTTACCGCGGTCTTGGAGCTTATCCATGGAGTACGTGCTGGCTTTTCCAGCCTCTTTAGCAATCAGAACCCCAGAGATGCGACGGTCCATATCTCCTTTATATGGTTGGTATTCCTTTAAACGGTGCGCCATAATAGCTTCACCGGCCGTCGCCGTGAGTACGTTGTTACGAAGACCCATGATACCACGTGAGGGAATTTCGAATTCCAAACGGGTGAGGTCATTCTTCGCCTCCATGACGAGTAATTCGCCTTTACGTTTAGTCACTAATTCGATGACTTTACCCGCACTTTCCTCAGGTACGTCAACGGTTAATTCTTCGATGGGTTCGTGCTTCTTGCCATCTACTTCTTTGAAGATGACCTGAGGCATTCCTAATTGTAATTCGTAGCCTTCACGACGCATCGTTTCAATCAAGATCCCTAAATGGAGGATACCTCGACCGTGCACAATGAATTGATCTGCAGCACCAGTGTCTTCAACTTTGAGTGCTAAATTTTTCTCGGTTTCCAACTGCAAGCGTTCGCGTATTTTCTGCGAAGTCACATGCTTACCCTCTTTACCAAAGAACGGAGAGTTATTGATCGAAAATAACATGCTCATGGTCGGCTTGTCAATTTCCATGGTTGGAAGCGCTTCCGGGGTTTCAGGATCTGCAATGGTATCACCAATTTCGAATCCATCGATACCATTTACGGCAACGATTTCGCCAGCAATGGCTTCATTCGTTTTAGATTTTCCTAAACCTTCAAAAGTCATCAATTCTTTGATGCGTGCTTTTTTTATAGTTCCGTCTCTATGGCACAGTGCAATGGGCATGTTCTCAGTGATCTTCCCGCGAGTCACACGTCCAATCGCAATACGACCGGTAAATGAACTAAAGTCCAAAGACGTAATTTGCATTTGTAAAGGACCTTCTGATACTGCTGGTGCAGGAATGGTCTCAACAATAGTGTCTAGAAGATATGTAATGTCTTCTGTCTTCGTTTGCCAATCCGGTCCCATCCACTTCTCTTTTCCAGAGCCGTAAACGGTTACAAAGTCAAGTTGCTCTTCTGTTGCATCAAGATTGAAGAACAATTCGAACACTTGGTCGTGCACTAAATCTGGCGTACAGTTGGGTTTATCAACCTTATTAATCACTACAATAGGTGTTTTACCTAAAGACAATGCTTTTTGAAGAACGAATCTCGTCTGTGGCATAGGTCCTTCAAAGGCATCTACTAAAAGAATTACCCCATCGGCCATGTTTAATACACGTTCAACCTCACCGCCAAAGTCGCTGTGACCAGGTGTGTCGATAATGTTAATCTTAGTATCCTTCCAACGAATACTGACGTTTTTAGACAAAATGGTAATCCCGCGCTCACGCTCCAGGTCGTTGTTGTCTAGTAATAGATCGTCAACCTGTTGGTTGTCACGGAAAAGCTTCGCTGTGTGAAGCATGTTGTCTACCAAGGTGGTTTTACCGTGATCGACGTGGGCTATAATAGCAATATTGCGCAAGTTCATGTGCCGAAAATTATTAAGGCGCAAAAGTAGACTCTTTTAGGGTCGTAGACTAACTTATTAAGGAGCAGTTTTTACTAACCTAAACCCCTTAATTATGAAATGCTTACCTCAATCGGTGCCAGTTGGGCGCTCCCTCGCTTTTTTATGCCTTATTTTTATAGGTGTAAAGCAGCCTTTAATCGCTCAAAATGAGCTTGATACATTGATTTTTGTGGATAAATCGATTCCATTAACAATCCCAAAGGACCAGACTTCTGACCAATTCGATTTTAACGATGTAGATGAAAATTCAGCCATTTTCAACCCCTATATATCTGATGAAACCAATCAAAAAGGTGAACAATTGCTTTTTCAACGTCCTTCAGGTCAGCAGCAAAAAGTGGTTTTTGATTTTCTAACCACAGGAAAGAATGCTGCCGCGTACACGTGTGAATTGATTATTGATTCTACTTTTCAGACAAAAATCATGACCTGTTGCGATATCGTTTCACCTTCAACGATGCTCGTGCCTCACGTCGCCATTCGAAAGTCTGGCGCAAATTTGAGTCTAGCGCATTATCCCTTGAGCTCGTATTATCCCATTGTGGCATTTGGAGATGGTACCCTTTATGCCACGGGCAGTAGTGGTTACTTTTTCCTGCCGCCCAATCTGTATGCGGGAAGTCAACCATTGCAACTTAAGGGGCCTGGTCCGCATAAAGTGTATTGGTTAGGAGAGGACCACCCCGATGGTTCATCTTTATCCGCTCCACTAATCGAAGAAAGTGGGGCAGAGGATGCAACAGTTCGCTTTATTTCAGGTAAATGGCAACGTCGAATTAGGCTGCAGTAGTGTAAAGAATTCCTTATGTTGCATGCTTAATTTAAAGCTATGTATAGTACACCTTGGATGAGCGATATTGTGGTTGGAACCATGCGCTGGGGTATTTGGGATGCCAAATTTACCACCGCCCAATATGAGGCCATGATAGAAAAGGCGATGAGCCTAGGAATGAGCACTTTTGATCATGCAGATATTTATGGTGATCATACCACAGAGGCGGAATTTGGTGCTGCATTAAAGCTTCATCCAGAGTGGCGTTCACAAATGGAGTTGGTCACTAAATGCGGTATCATTCGCGTTTGTGATCAAAAGCCGGGGCATTACATCAAGGCTTATGACTTTACAAAGTCGCACATTTTACAAAGTACAGAGGACAGTCTTCGAAATCTACAAACCGACTACATCGACGTGATGCTTTTGCACCGTCCAGATCTTTTAATGGATCCGGACGAAGTAGCGGAGGCCTTTGAGATGCTTTACACTAGTGGTAAAGTTCGCAGTTTCGGCGTGAGTAATTTCACACCGTCACAAGTACAGCTACTTCAGAGTACGGTACCCGTTGGAGTACATCAGTTGGAGGTTTCTGTAAAGGATGTCAGTTCTTTCGACGATGGACGTTTAGACCAATGTACCTTAGATGGAATAGTGCCTATGGCATGGTCGCCATTGGGCGGAGGAACGTTGCCCGAAGGTGTTTTGTCAGCACTCAGCATATTCGCAGCGGAATTTGAAGTGACGCCACAGGCCATAGCTTTAGCCTGGCTGTTACAGCACCCATCAGGTATACTGCCTGTAGTGGGAACGACAAAAGCGCAAAATTTAGAAGCGGCGCATGCGGCGCTTAATATAAAATTAGACCGTCAACAATGGTACACCATTTACCAGGCGGCAACAGGAACTACACTGCCCTAATATGGAGGTAAATGAAAATCTAGCACTCAGTGCTGCGAATTATGAAAATCACGTAGGGCTTAAATTTCAGCTCTACAATAGTCTCTTTTTAACCCTGCCGCTAGACGGAATCAAAAACACGGGAATCTTTATTCCAGTACTGAACGAATTCTGTTTAGCGAAATTGGCAGAGGGACACAGTCCCGTTCAAATTATTGCCCAGTTTTTTGAGGAGTACAAGGATGGTGAAAATAGAGCGGAACAAATCAACTTCTTATTTAAAGTAATTCAATACATAGAGCGTCAAGTAGTCTTAGTAGATGCCCTAGAAGATGCTGCCTATGGCAAATTGAATAATCTTTCAGGTAAAGGGTCGCTTAGTGAATTCATGATGCGCATGGAGCGTGCTGGGAATTTGGAAGATTTGATGAATAGGCTTCAAGATTTTTCTATCCGTCCCGTACTGACTGCTCATCCTACGCAATTTTACCCGGGTCGAGTCTTAGCCATTATTACCGATTTGACAGCAGCCATTCAAGAAAACGATCTTGGGGCCATCCGTATGTATTTGAAGCAATTGGGAAAGACCCCGTTTTTTCAAAAATCGAAGCCTACTCCCTACGATGAAGCCATCAATTTGATTTGGTACCTGCAGAATGTTTTTTACCAAAGTGCTGGGGACATCACGGCCGCAATGCGCCGATCCTTACCCAACTGGGACGGAACGCTCAATCTCATTAATTTAGGCTTTTGGCCGGGTGGTGATCGTGACGGCAATCCTTTTGTTTCCGTCGAAACCACATTGCAAGTAGCAAATAGATTGCGTGATGTACTGTTGCAATGCTATTACCAGGATTTACGCAACTTAAGAAGACGTATTTCCTTTTCTGGTGTTTATGAGGATTTAATGGCCATCGAGAAGATGGTGTTGCGCTGCATTCGTCACCAGGATGACTGGGATTTTATACAGTTCCGTTCGTCGCTGCACAAAGTATTAAACGATTTGCATGAGCAACACGATAGTATTTTCGTAGAACTCGTGGAAGAGCTTTTGGATCGCGTTGCTTTGTTTGGCTCTCATTTTGCAAGTATAGATGTTCGACAGGACAGTCGTGAGATTAAACGCGCTTTCGACGCTTTAGCAGAACAATTAAAATTAGACGTACCAAAGACGCCAGAAGAACTTTTTACACTAAATGCACTTTGGGACGGCACACTTACAGGCGATGATCGAGTCGACGATACACTACAAAGTTTTCGAGTCATACGCGAGATCCAAGCGAAAAACGGTCCAAAGGGTGCCCACCGTTATATTATTTCTAATTGTCGAGGTGCCATGGATGTGGCGCGTGTTTTTGCACTTGCACGTTGGACGGCCTTTGGGGATGAAAAAATCAGTGTAGATATCGTGCCCCTTTTTGAAACCATCGATGATTTGGTTGGGGCTGGTGCCAGCATGAACACCTTGTATTCGGAGTCCAATTACCGTCGTCACTTAACCCAAAGGGCTAACAAGCAAACCATTATGCTTGGGTTCTCTGATGGAACCAAGGATGGTGGCTACATGAGTGCGAATTGGAACATCTACCGTGCTAAAGAAAACCTCACCCGCATTTCAAAGTTGAATGACATTGATGTGGTGTTTTTTGACGGGAGAGGCGGACCGCCAGCACGTGGCGGTGGTAATACACATAATTTTTATGCATCTCTAGGACAGCAGATTGCTTCTTCAGAGATTCAGTTGACGGTTCAAGGACAAACCATCTCGAGCAACTTTGGTACCTCAGAAAGTGCGCAGTTTAATATGGAACAACTCATTACTGCGGGCTTGGAAAATTTATTGCTTGACGATGATTCAAAAATCCTTCAGCCGAATGAACGGCAGTTGCTTGAAGAGCTCAGTGCCATTAGCTTGAAGTATTATTCTGAGCTTAAAGAGGATACATTGTTCACGGAGTTCTTAGAAGAAATGAGTCCGTTAAAATATTACGGTCAAGCGAACATAGGGTCAAGACCATCAAAGCGTGGGCAAGCTAAAAAACTGGAGTTGGATGATCTTCGTGCTATCCCCTTTGTGGGCGCTTGGTCGCAACTTAAAATGAACATACCAGGGTTTTATGGACTAGGTAAAGCGTTGCAAGAGATTAGTGAAGCGGGACGTTTGCATGAAGTACAAGCGCTTTACCGCCAGAGTAAGTTTTTTAGAACATTAGTTGAAAATTCTATGCAAAGCATGTGTAAGACGTTCTTCCCACTTACGGCTTATATGGCCAATGATTTAAAATTTGGAACGTTCTGGTCGTCGTTGAATGAAGAATTTGAGCGTACTCAACACTGGGTATTAAAGATTTCTGGCCAAGCGGAACTGTTGAGTAACAACCCAGGTATAAAGGCATCTATTGCACTTCGTGAGAATATTGTATTGCCACTTCTAGTGATACAGCAATACGCGCTCATCACCTTGCGTGAGGAGTCTTTAAGTGAAGCAGACCGGGCTATATTCGAGAAAATGGTCGTTCGTTCGCTTTATGGAAATATCAATGCATCGCGGAACAGCGCGTAGCGCGAAATTTTACAGCCAACATAAAAAAGGCGCCCGCGGGGCGCCTTTTTTTAATCCTGAAATTTCAGATCGTAGCGCCAGCCGGCGTAGATCTGTCGACCCATTATGGGGCCCCATACAATAGAGGCGTCAAAACCACCCTCAAAAGGAAGATTCCCTCCAACAATGGGGTCAAGCTGACGCACATTCAAAGCGTTCTGAATACCGATGTAGAATTGTCCAAAGGCGCGACCTTCTTTACTAATTTGACCGTTGAGCATGGTGAAAGCAGGACTTCGCTTTGCGTAACCGATGAGCGGTAGACGCTGTGAACTGTTGTACGTCGCATTCAATTCAATACCCATTCCTTTTCTACCGGAGTAGCTTGCACCCAAATAAACAAGATGCGGTACGTTAAGAATGACTTCCTCTAGCTTAAAGTAGTCCTCAATAGCTCCAGACGCATAATAAGCGGTAAGGTCGCGCTGTTTTACATCTTGATAACGGTAGGATGCCTTTATCATCGTTCTATGGAACAGCTCATATTGTCCTCCAACCTGGGCAGAAATGGAGTAGGGGCTGTAAAGAATACGCTCTTGTATATTCGGATATGAACCACCGGGTGATCCTATTAATAAGGTATCCGTACTCCCGTCAAAATCGAAGACCACTTTGTTCGCAAATTGGGTATAGAATACATCAGCATACCATTGCATTTCTTTGAACAGCACATCCTTTGACCAATTCACTCCGATACCATACGTATTCGATTTTTCAATAGGTGGGGTAATCTGACCGCTTTGATAACCTAGAAATACGGCCGTACGGTCATTCGCCATATAACCCATATACTCTGCCCCTAAGGTTGCAATTCTCCATGATCTACTTGCCTGCCCGCGAAATGCCCAAGGACCAGAGTTATACTTCAAATGTAATCTAGGAACATAGAAAGGAAGATAGTATCTAAGGACATCAAGGCGTTGCCCCAGAATCATACTGAATCCTTCTCCGTCGGGCGAATTGACATAACTGTACTCGCCATAAATCCCCGTAA
Source organism: Cryomorphaceae bacterium (assembly GCA_024638285.1). Taxonomy (GTDB): domain Bacteria; phylum Bacteroidota; class Bacteroidia; order Flavobacteriales; family Schleiferiaceae; genus UBA10364. The sequence continues at coordinate 5,296 of JAHEKP010000061.1, read as the reverse complement.
CTAAGCCATCGTAACTACCGTCATTTTCCCACATTTGTTGGCTTATGGAAAAACTATTGGCATCGAGACCCCCTTTAAGGGTATGTCGCGTGTCAAAAATATTATCCTGAAAAATGAGGTTACCGTACAGTCTTCGCTCTTTTCCTGCAAAAATGCGGTTGCCGAAGTAGCTGTCCAAATCCTGGTAAACAGCACTCAGCTGTGTTCCAAAACTGCGGTTAATGCCGCCGTCAAGAAAATAACCACGCTTCGCCCACAGTTCGTAACGATTCGTATTAAGCTCGTGCGACCAGATAGGTACAAGTGTAGGAGTGCCGTAGAGCTTGCTTCCACCGATGTTGTCAATACTGCTGGCTTTTACACCAAACTGAGCCTCGGAATTGGCGCCTTGGTGTTTCCAAGCATTCTGAATAAAAACATGATTGGATAAGGGGGCATCGAGGTAGCCGTCATCATTTCCGTCCCAACGAAAGAGTTGTTGCCTGCCATGCACCATGACATTCGACGACCATTTTGCATTTTGTTTCCAAGTGTAAATGGCGTTTTGTTCGAAACGCCCAGGTCCTGCAAACAAGTTGAAGTGAGCTTTGTCTTTAGTGAAGCTGGGTCGCAATTCGTAATTGATTTGACCGCTCATCGCTGCGGCGCCATTAACCACACTTCCCGGGCCTTTTGTAAGCTGTATGCTTTGAATCCATGCCCCTGGAATTAACGCAAGACCTAACACAGAAGATAAACCACCCATACTTTGGAGGTTGCCACGCGTGTACAAAGCATAGGGTCCTTCAAGGCCTAAAAGTCGAATTTGCCTTGTTCCCGTCACCGCGTCTGTGAAAGAAGCAGAGATAGAAGCGTTCGTTTCAAAACTTTCGCTGAGGTCGCAACACGCGGCCTTACGGAGCTCAACTTCAGAAATCAGCTCTTTTGAAAGTACTGATTTTTTGGAGAGCCGTACTCCAGGATCTCTATCTATTTCAACTTCATCCAGTGTTTCAAACATCTGTATGCTCGATGTGTCGACCTGGCCAAAAGTGGTAAAGGACAGCAAAAGTGCTAAGCCCAATAGATTTTGTTGTCTGGTCATTTAATGGTCGTGTTTACCACCGTGTTCATGGTGCTCTTCGTGTGTTTCACCAGGCTTACACAAGGCGTCACCCAATCCATGTTTGGCTCTTTGATCGGGATCTCTGAAACGACAGCAACCGTGTATGTTCGCGTATTGTTCGTCACTGGCTGGGTAGTCCTTTACATCGTGTCCTACTTCGTTAATAGCGGCAATGATTGACGCTGTAGTTACTTTTTTATTGTTAAACACGAGTTCTAAAATGTGCGTCTCTTGACTCCAATCGGCCTTTTTTACACCTGGAATATAAGCTGCATTTTCAATGCGCTCTTTGCACATGCCGCAAAGGCCGTCTACTTCTATAGAAGTGATACTGAATTTTGATTGCCCGTTAAGGCTAATAGTGCTTAAAAGCACTAATGAGAATAAAAGTGATTTCATGATACTGCTTTAAATTAAGATTTGCTTTTCATTGAGTCTAAGGCATCAATGATCACGCATATAAAAGCAGCTTTCGGTTTTTCAAATAGATCGGTGGGCCATTGATAAAGACTAGGCGCGTCAAACTATAGAAGGGAATGTAATCTTCAGTATTAGGAACGGTTCTGACTGTTTCTAACAGCTTAAAATTAACGTTCTTTTCAAATTCAAAATTGCCAATAGTTTCATCCAGTTCCGTGAATCCAGTCTTGCAGCAATCTTCAGGGTCTAAAGACTTTTCAGTTGGACTGCAAGGAGTGATCTGCGAAGCATGACAACATACGGGTGCTTTGGTACCGGCCAAATGTTCTTCATGTGCTACGCTGAGGTGGACACTTTCCTCGTGCTGACAAAAATGTAAAAAGCTCACTGCACCCGTTGAGACAAGGGTGTAAAACAATGTGAATACCAAAACGATAAGCTTCTGCATGAAGACAAATTTAACCAATACCTTTGAGGTACAACAGTTATGCCATGCGAAAAGTAATGATGTTAGGCTCCGGAGAGCTAGGAAAAGAGGTGGTTATCGCCTTAAAAAGAATGGGTTGTACAGTAGTTGCATGTGATGCATATGAAGGCGCTCCTGCGATGCAAGTTGCGGATGCGTTTGAAGTCTTTTCTATGCTTGATGGGGATGCGCTCGAGCGCGCAGTTCTCAAACACCAGCCAGATATTATTGTGCCTGAAGTCGAAAGTATTCGCACGGATAAACTTTATGCGTTCGAAGCATCTGGTATTCAAGTAACGCCATCGGCAAAAGCGGCAAACTTCACTATGAACCGAAAGCTTATTCGAGATTTGGCAGCACAGGAATTGGGCTTAAAAACAGCCCCTTACGCCTATGCTACGAATATGAAGGAGTTTTCTTCAGCGGTAGACAAAATAGGCCTTCCTTGCGTGGTTAAACCTTTAATGTCAAGCTCTGGAAAAGGCCAAAGTGTGGTAAAGGAAATTTCGCAGCTTGAAACGGCATTTGACTATGCCATGGAGGGGTCACGCGGCGATTTGAAAGAAATTATAGTGGAAGGTTTTATTGATTTCCATACAGAAATCACTTTGTTGACAGTGACTCAGAAATCGGGTGAAACTTTGTTTTGTGCACCCATCGGTCACCGTCAAGAGCGGGGAGATTATCAGGAAAGCTGGCAGCCGTGCGCCATGGATTCATCACAACTCGCCGAAGCACAATCAATGGCGCGGAAAGTAACCCAAGCATTGGGTGGTTATGGAATCTGGGGAATTGAATTCTTTTTAGGTCACGATGCAGTTTATTTCTCAGAATTGAGCCCTAGACCTCATGATACAGGGATGGTAACGCTCGCAGGCAATCAAAATTTCAATGAGTTTGAATTGCATGCCAGAGCGTTTTTAGGTTTGAACATACCTGAGATTGAATTGCGATACCCAGCGGTGAGTGCTGTGTTACTGGCCGAAAAGGAAGGAATACCTTCTTATAGAGGTATGGAGTCAGTGAGCATGGAGCCGCAGTCGGATTTTAAGCTTTTCGGAAAGCCAACGACGCGTCCATATCGAAGAATGGGTGTGGTGTTAACTTATGATCGGTTAGAAAAAGAGACCATGGACGAACTCCGTGCACGTGCTGCCCGAATTGCTAGCGGCATTACAGTGCATTAATTTTGGCTCGTATAGGTTCTGTGAAGGCATCGACGATGTCGCGATCGAGCGACCCGAGCATTTGTCCCTCTAGCTTATGGTAGCGCAGTCCATGCTTAAAGGCATTGACCAGATTTGGGTTCGTGCTTTTCATGTAATTTATGGAGCCATAAGAGAAAAGGACTTCGCTAAAATTGGGGCCAATTTCAATGAGTGCACCGTCGCTTAACGTCAAGTAATGACACAAAATCATCTGATAGGAAGCGCCTGTACTAGATTTTTCATTCAAAATGTTTTGCTCTAGAGCATCAACGACATGAAGTAATTCTTCTTTTAATTGTGCTAGAATGCGTTTGGAAATTCGTCCTGACGCATCAGTATAACTGATTTGAGCGATGAGGTTGTCAAAGGCGCTAGCTGTCCAGAATTCAGTGGTTTTGATTCCCTGACTTAGTTTAGTTAATTCGGCACCTTTTAGAATCAATTCTGATGGGATTTCCGAAGGGTCAAAACGTTGGTGTCTGCGTAAATTCTCCATGACCCACAAGTAGTACCTAAATGCACTAAGCGTTGGCTGATCCATGTAGCGGTAGAGCGGTAGTTCCTTCGCCGTAAAGTAGAGTTGTGCATCGGTTTGTTGAACAGCCAACTCCAGGTTTTTGCGCGTGTTCTCTAGGTAAAAGTCAATGTCGCTGTATTGCTTGATGGGCGGCATGGTAGTGCAAACTACGATCTGTGCATTCTCCTCTGCTTTGGTTCGTAATGCATCTAAACTTAATGAGAAATGGTTTGCCAATTTAACGAGTTCATCTGCAGTAAGAGGAGTTGAACCCGTGCGCTTGCGATAGAGTGAAGCACGCGAACATCCTAAAACTCCCATGAGGTCTTGTGTGATTTTCGATTTACCTTTGGTAGATCCGAAAATCTCAGCAAACAATTGAACTTGGAACTCGTTGGGTGTAAACATGGTTTTTGACTGAACCCCTAATATCGTACATTTTAATTAGATGCATACCCCCGCAGAAAATGCAATCGTAGGCAAGTTGCCAGGTAGATTAATTACACTGGAAGACGGAGTCCTTCTGCCATTAACGCAGCCTTTAGTTCGCCGCAGTTCTGGGCAATATGCGCGCCAACGAAGATTGGCGGTTTTGAACCGTTGGATCCGTAAGGGCATTCTTCAGGTCGTTGGAAGTCCGTGGCTTCCAGGTTTTTGGGTGTTGAGCCCTGAAAATGCAAATCGTGCTCTCAACTCCATTAAAAAAATGCGTTTGCCGGTCAAACTACTTTTGGCCGTGACTAGTGAGTCAATGAAAGAAAACAAAAATTGGTATTCCTTCATCGCAGATCCATTAATGACCGTAACGGTACAATGGACATCCTTTGATTCTTACGCGCAAGAGATGAAAAAAAAATATAGAGCCCGATTAAATAAAGCTTTAAAGTCGAATGCCGAAGTGGAAGTACGAAGGTTGTCACCTGATGAAGCAGAATTTACTAGAGCGTCACAATTGTTGGCGGCGACATTAACAGATCGGGTAGTAGCGATGCCTGAGAATTTGGCATGGCTACTAAAGATGTATCAAGAATGCTTTGGGCCTTCTTTCCAAATGCATGGATTTTTTATCCGGGGAGAGTTGATCGGGTTTATATCCACTGTTGAAGACGGGAAACTCTTGCGGGCGATGCACTATGGCTCAATAGAGAATACTCCTCAGGATTTCTATAGTTATGCCATGTTTTATGCGATTCGTAAGGGCATTGAAGGTGGTTTTGAAAAAGTGAGTTTTGGTAGAACGGCAACAGAAATCAAGAGCACGTATGGGGCATTACCAGAAGCGAATTATTTTTCATTTTACTCCGAAAATTGGTTTTTTCAGCAACTATTAAAATTGGCCCAGCGGCGTTATGAGCCAAAATCATATGTTTTGCGCAGTCCTTTTAAATAAATAGTTTCAAAGGTGCACAACATTTCATAGCTTAGGCAAACAACAAAACATGTAATAAAATGAACGATACGTATCGTCAAGTCTTTGAAAACAATAAAAATTGGATCAAGACCAATCTAGAAAAGGACCCCGATTTCTTTAAGCATCTCGCTAAAGGGCAAACGCCAGATTTCTTATACATCGGATGTGC
>JAHEKP010000074.1 GCA_024638285.1 Cryomorphaceae bacterium | reverse complement strand
CCTATACACATGCTCACTAAAGCGTATTTTTTTCCTGTTTCTTGCAATTCAATCGCTGCCGAATGAAGGATGCGACCTCCCGTTACCCCTAATGGGTGTCCCAATGCTATGGCGCCCCCGTTCGGATTTATTCTTGGGTCATTATCTGACAAACCAAGTTCTCGCGTACAGGCCAAAACCTGTGCCGCAAATGCCTCGTTCATCTCAATAATATCCATATCGTCTAGAGTTAAACCGGCTTTTAGAAGTGCCTTTTTCGATGCCTCAACAGGACCAATTCCCATGATTCTAGGTTCTACCCCAGCTACCGCTGAACTCACAATACGTGCAAGCGGCTTAAGTCCGTGTTGCACAACAGCTTCACCACTGGCCATTAAAAGTGCCACTGCGCCGTCGTTCAATCCTGAGCTGTTTCCGGCGGTAACCGATCCATCTTTTTTAAAGGCTGCACGCAAACCTGAGAGTCCCTCCTGCGTTGTGCTCGGCTTCATGAATTCATCCTCTACAAAAACCAAGGGGTCTTTTTTTCGCTGCGGAATTTCCACAGCAAATTTCTCTAGCCTAAACCTTCCGCGCTCTTGAGCACGAGCCGCCTTTTGTTGCGACCATGCCGCAAATGCATCCTGGTCTTCGCGGCTAATGCCGTACTTTTCAACCAAATTCTCAGCCGTCTCCCCCATGGCATGGGTTCCATACAACTCCTTCATCTTTGGATTGACAAAACGCCAGCCGAAAGAACTGTCGTACATACGACTGTCCGTACCAAAAGCAGATTCCGTTTTCGAAATCACATACGGCCCGCGACTCATATTCTCTACGCCTCCAGAAATAAACAAATCCCCATCTCCCGCCATGATTGCGCGGTGTGCATGAATGGCCGCGCTCATCCCTGAAGCGCACAAACGATTCACCGTCTCACCTGGAACCGACCAGGGTAAGCCGGCAAGCAACGCTGCCATGCGGGCCACATTTCTGTTATCCTCGCCCGCTTGATTCGCACAACCCAAAATCACATCGTCTATAGCCGACGGGTCTAAACCAGGGTTTTTCTCCATAAGTTTAGCAATGGTCATCGCAGCAAGATCGTCTGGTCGAACCGCTGCAAGGGTGCCTTTAAATTTTCCAATAGGCGTACGTACGCCATCTACAATATAGGTTTGTTTCATAGGTTCCATTCTTTAGAGGTGCGGTAGACGGTTCCTTTGAACCACGCAATGCGCTCCCCAGTGCGGTTTGTGATATCTATTTGATACAACCCCGTTTTATGCGTTTCGCTCAATAAGGTTGCTGATGCGGTAAGTTCTTCACCTGCGCTAACTGCTTGGAGGTGGTGTATACTGGTTTCAATAGAAAGACTTTGTCGTCCGCTACCATTTGCAGCGAAGGCCAGCGCAGAATCTGCTAAGGCATAAGAAATACCGCCATGTGCGATATGAAAACCGTTGGTCATTTCATCGCGTACGGTCATTTTTAGTACCGCCTTTCCTGCGGCATTCGACACCACAGATATGCCCAGCCATTGGCTGAAGGCATCGTTCTTCATCATGTGATCTACTATGTCCTTCGATTGATCCATGTTACGTATCGCTTTCTGTTTTGTCTTGAAGGACTGCCATTTCCATCGCCTCAATAGCACAGTCAAGCAAGAAAACTACATTGCCTTTTGCCTCCTCCGTAGCCGCGTTGTTCTCAACCACATAGAGGAACAATTCACTCAAAGTATTTGGCGAACTGCTTAATTTAATGAGCGCAGAAATATCCAATCCATGCTCCTCTTGATGCGACTCATAGAGCTCCAATTTCTCTTCAATCACGCCTTGCCATTTCTCATTACTAAGCATGGTCAAGCGCCAACCCATTTTTTGAAAGGACCATTTTAACAGCACTACCGATTTCAACATCCAACTGTGCGTGTCGTCGTCCATGCCTTCATCGGCCTCCATCAGCGTACCCATGATGTACGGTTGCTGCTCTAAAAAGTCCATGAAGTTCTGCTGGTATAAGGTATCCGTCCAGCCCTCTACTTCTATGATAGAATCTTTGAGGCTTACTGCCCCTGCATTTTGAGGTGTGTTCATGTCTACGAATTTAAGCATAAAAAAGCCCCGAGCGTTTCCACTCGAGGCATTCCAACTAACACATCAAAATATGAACACTATCACATTTTACCTTTCATCATGCGGTTCCAGTATAAGTAGGGTAATCCATACTTTTTCAAAATCCACATGCTGTAGTTTTCCTTCGTCGTATCCACAAATTTGCTTAAGAATGGATCAGAATCTCTTTCGTTATTGTACTTAAATTCAGCCAACACCATTTTACCGTAACCCGTTACTAGCGGACACGATGAATAGCCTTCGTATTGCTTATCACTGAACTGGGTATTCTCCATATGCGCCAACAAATTCGCTGTCACCACAGGGGCTTGCTTACGAATTGCAGCACCTGTTTTTGCAGTCGGTAGCGCTGCGGAATCGCCTAAAGCAAAGACGTTCGGGTATTTATTGTGCTGAAGCGTGTTGATATCAACATCTATCCAACCCCCAGGTGTACCGTTTGAAAGTGGGCTTTTCTTAATGAAATCCGGAGCACTTTGCGGTGGAGCCAAATGCAAAAAGTCGAACGGGAGCACAAAGGTTGATTCTCCATCCAAACGCTCACCCAGTCCTTCGCCTTCGTTTACAATGCACCCATTATCGCCGGGTTTAGCGTTTTTAAAATGCACCTCATTGTTCGCCACATCAATCTTTGAGATTGCGTAGAAGGGTTTGAAGTGGATTTCTTTACGCTGAAGCACTTTAGTCAGTGTCTTCGCAAATTCAGGAACACCGAAGATCACCGATCCAGGGGTCGCAAAAACCACTTTAGTTTTATTTTTCACACCTTGCTTAGCCCAATAGTCGTCAGCGAGATACATGATTTTTTGAGGTGCACCGCCACATTTAATAGGAGTAGTTGGTTGGGTAAAAATCGCGTTTCCTCCTTTGAACTTTTGAACGTTTTCCCAAACCTTATTAGGATCGGTATAGTTTGAACAAACCACCCCTTTTTCTAGACCCTCTTTCAAACCAGGAATACCATCTACATCAAGCTGAATTCCTGGAGCGGCAATTAGATAATCGTACGAAATGCTCCCTGAGTTCTGCGTGGAAACATGGTTCCCTTCTGCGTCTATGGTTGTAACTGCATCTTGAATCCAATCGCATCCAGCGGGAATGACAGATTGCATAGGTCGACCCGTTTTTTGGTAATCAAAGGTTCCTGCACCCACTAAAGTCCAAGCTGGCTGGTAGTAGTGCGTTTGTGCGGGATCAATGATCGCAATACTGAGATCTTTCTTTTTTGTTTTTAATTGGGCAGCGGTCATGATGCCACCAGTTCCTGCTCCAATAATGACAACGTTATAATGCTTTGACATGGCGTATAAGGTGTTGATTAGACCTTAAAATTAACCCGCTTAAAAGCCTTGATACGTGATATTTATCACCAACATTAAATTTTAAAGGGCGCTTTTGACCATTATTTGGTGCGGAATGCCATCTTCTAAAAACGCTTCACCTTGAGCGATATAACCCAAGCGTCCGTACCAATTGAGAAGATACGATTGTGCCATAATCACCACGTCGCGCTCTTCCTGAAATAAATCCCATGCCCATTCTTCTGCGCGGACCATGAGTTCGATACCCAATTCCTTTCCACGCGACGATTTCTCAACCACTACCCGGCCAATACTCACCTGAGGATAAGCTGTTCCTGGGGGTAAAATGCGCACATAAGCCACCACGGCACCTTCGTTGTTTTTTGCATAGAGATGGTAGCTAGATTGGTCTTGATTATCTAAATCTAAATACACACAGTCCTGTTCAACAACGAATATATCTGAGCGCAAACGGAGCAGTGCATAAAGGTCATTTTTTGGAAGGGTTTCAAAGGAATGTCTATGCCACTGCATGATGGTTTCGTTTTAATACAAATTGATGATAAAGTAAGACCAGTAAAAATTGGACCCCAAGCAAGGTAGCAATGGTGCCGGCTATGCTTGTGTCCAATAAACGGCTGCACCCATATCCCCCTAATGCTGCCAATAGGGCAATGAACGCAGCACCCATGAGCAGGTGGTTTAGTTTATCCACTAAAAGATAGGCTGTAGCGGCAGGAACCACAAGCAAGGCAACAACCAAAATGGCGCCGACGCTTTCAAAACTCACCACAGTGGCAAAACTCACCATCGCCATTAAACTGAGGTTCCAGGCGGCCACACCAATGCCCAAGACGGCAGCGTAATCTTCATTAAAACTGGACATCTTAAGGCCTTTGTAGCCTATAAAAATGTAGAGTAAAACCGCAACAAGGAGCAACCCAGAAGACCAAATAGCAATTGGTCCCATATTAAGAGCTCCCATCGACCAGGTATTAAATGGGACGTACGCTATCTCACCATACAACACACATTCCTGATCTAAATCTACACTATCGCTCCAAAAAGTAATCAGTATGACTCCGAGCGCGAAAAGTGTTGTAAAGGTCATTCCTATGCTTGCGTCGCTTTGAACTTTTAATTTTTTACGCAACACCTCGATAAGAACGGTTGCAAAAACACCTACGGCAGCCGCTCCTAGGAACATCCATAACGAAGCGCGACTCTGGCTTAACCAATATGCAACAGCAATACCGGGAAGCACGGCGTGCGATATGGCATCCCCTACCATGGTCATTTTACGCAGCACCAGAAAGGTACCGAGCAGGGCACAGGATATTGCGGTAAAAACTGCGGTTAATGCAATGGCGAGGGTGGGTGTCATTAACGCAAATATTGGGCTAACGGAAACCTGTAACTCACACCTGTCCCAATGAATAAGCCGCTAGAATTTAATCGCGTTTTGACATATGGGCTGAGGTCTAATCCTGCATAAATATCTAATTGGAGATCGTTGGATAACCGCTTTGTAAACCCTCCGTCAAAATAAGGGGTGCCAAACAACTGTCTACCTTGGAGCTGCCAGTTGCTAAAATATTCGGCATATACCCCAAAATCCATTCCTAAATCATAGCCAAGAGCTAGTGAGAACATTCCTCCATCTACAAAGCCGTTCATCCCGTTCATCCCTCCGGAAATGCCTATATTACTAGCAATACCTAGCCTTCGAGTCAATCCCTTTTCCAGCATGAGTCGCTGTTCATGAAAGACCGTATTTCCTTGTACTGGCGCACGGTAATCCCCTCCAGCAATCCAAGGTAGGGTGAGGTGGCTCAACCAAGTAGTTTGTGGCAACACGTCCGTTTCTTCGATCAGATTGTATTTAAATCCAATGGTTACAGGATTTACCCCTGTAAACCTCGTTGGATTTACCCAAATAGCCGGCTCATCAATACGCCGTGTGTTTGCGTTAATTACTGCGCGCACTTCAAATCTTTTGTTCAAGCCGAACCTCAATACTTGCTCTATCTGATGTGCATCTGTAAAGGTGGTCACTGAAATACTTTCCTCCATGTGCGAATACTGGTACCCGCCTTCGTACTGAAACCAGCCTACTGGAGTAATCTGGGCGCTTTCGGTAATGTCTGGGCGGTCGGTCGCAATGGCTGGCATTCCGACAAAAACTGGTGTCAATTCAATATCATCGGTGTCAATGTCATTCATCTCCAGACGCTCCTGCGCCATGCCCCAAAACGATGAGGCCAATAACATCACAATACTAATCTTCTTCATAAGGAATAGGACTTTGGTGAGGATCCACTTCTGGGTTCCCCAATTCTTTAACTATTAATGCTTCTATTTCAGGGGTAATAACGTGTTCCATGGTTTCGGC
>JAHEKP010000072.1 GCA_024638285.1 Cryomorphaceae bacterium | reverse complement strand
TTCCTTAATTTCACTCTTGTAACGGAATGAGTGCCCTAAAATTACATTATTACGAACGACCAATTGCCCTTACCTTGCAGTTAGATTACCACGTATGAAAAAAGTTGTTCAATTTTCGCTGATTTTCGCTAGTATCTGCCTCTTTTCGTCACCCGCTTGGGGCCAATTGACTACAAAGGACAGTTTGCGTACCGTCCAGTTGTGGGGGCTGTCACCAGCTTTCTATCTACCAGTGGCAGATCTTGCAGATAGGTATGAGCCCTTTGCAGCAGCGACGGTGTCCTACCAGCGCAAGAACAAGAAGAATAGCTTTTACGGGTTAGATTTTGACGCCTTTTATGGCACCTCAGTGAAAAATACCGATGCGATTTTTGGTGGTTTGACCGATGAAAACGGAAATTATATTGGCGTAAATGGAGAATTTGCCATAATGAACGCCGGTCTCAGTGGTGCGCAAATCACTTTGAATACCGGTCGAATCTTCAAACCGCATTACAACCCCAATTCGGGTTGGATGGTGCTCCATGGATTTGGACTTCAGCAAACGAAAATTAGTGTTCGAAACGAACGCGGTAATTTTCCGCAATTGGCACCTCCTATGATCTACGGCTACGACCGTTTGCACCGCGGGGTGGCTTCAAAAACCTCTTTGCGCTATTTGCGTCTCGACAACGACGAGCGGATCAATTTTATGTTGGGGATGACCATTAATACCGCATTGACCCGAAGCGTTCGTGGGTTTAATGTAGATACTGGATTGGAAGATTCAGCGTTAAAATTAGACCTGAGTGTGGGTTTAAACTTCACTTGGTTATTGCCCGTCTATGCAAAACAAGAAAGCTTCTTTTTGACCGATTAATGGTACTCTATCCTGTTTTATCTGAACTCGTCTATCGCACGGCGCGAATGTTCGCACCCTCAAAGAGTTGGTTGGGAACGGTTGAAGCAGCTAAGACTTGGAAACAAACGGAACCGCTCAAAGGCAAAGTCGTTTGGATGCATTGTGCGTCTCTGGGTGAGTTCGAAATGGGCAAACCTATTTTAGAGGGATTCCTTAACAACAATCCACAATGGTCCGGTGTAGTAACCTTCTTCAGCCCCTCAGGTTACGAGCCGCGTAAAAGCTATTCGCGCGCTACAGTGCATTATTTGCCTGTCGATGCACCCTCCGAAGTGTCAAAATGGTTGAAGTATTGCAATCCCTCCTTGGCAGTATTCGTGCGCTATGATTTATGGCCTAACCATATTGCAGGGTTAAAGAGGTTAAATGTTCCAACCGTCGTTGTAGGAATGAGTGCGCCGAAGATGCCTTGGTATCTAAATCCCATGCTTCCTTTTATTCGTGGCACATTTAAATCGGCTGTAAGTACTTGGGGCATGGTAGATGATCGGGATGCAGCAACAATGAGTGCTGCGGGTGTTCATTCGGTGGTTTTGGGTAACCCTAAATACGATTATGCAGCTTCTTTAACAGCGTTGACTGCCTCAGAAAAGTTCGAGCGTTGGCGTGATTTGCAAGAAAAGCCCATTTTAGTGGTGGGCAGTGCGCATGAAATGGATGCGGTTGTTTTGGCACAGGCCAATCACAGTGCGTATTCTGTTTGGATCGTGCCGCATGATCTAAAAGAAGTTTCTAAATTATCCGATGCATTTAATGGTAAGGTCAATGATTCTTTAAAGGATGAACCTCAGTCAACGAATGTGCTCCTCATTCCTGAATTTGGCGTTTTACGCAGCTTGTACATGCTGGCGGATGCCGTTATCGTAGGTGGAGGCTTTGGTAAAGCAACGCATAACGTGCTGGAAGCTACCGTGCAGGGGAAGGTTGTGGCATGCGGTCCGCATTGGCAGAAAATCCCTGAAAATGAATCTTTGGTTGCTGAGGGATTGTTGGTTCCTGGTGCACAACATACCGATTGGTCGACCTATCTAGAGCGCGCCTGTCAAGGTGATTTTGTGCAAAAAGAAAAGGAGGCGCGCAACTGGGTGTTGGCACAATCGGGTGCTTGTGAAAAAATGATTGAAGCTTTAGAACAAGCCGTTGAGCTCTGAATCAATCTGCTGGATGATTTCTCCTAGGTCTTCAGGATTCTCAGGAAACTTGTTCTTATCTACATTAACAATGAGAATTTTTCCTTTATCGTACGTGTTGACCCAAGCTTCATAGCGCTCATTCAATCGTCTCAAATAATCGATACGGATGCTGTTCTCGTAATCTCTTCCACGTTTTTGAATGTGGTCTACCAATGTAGGAACGGAGGCGCGCAGGTAAATGAGCAGATCAGGCGGTTGAAGGTGTTTCTCCATCAGTTCGAAGAGGCCTTTGTAGCTTTCGTAGTCGCGAGCCGTCATCAGTCCCATAGCGTGTAAGTTGGGCGCAAAGATGTGGGCATCTTCGTAAATGGTACGATCTTGAATAACGTCTAAACCTTCTTCGCGCACAGCCGTTACTTGTGCAAAGCGTGAGCGTAAGAAATAGATTTGCAAGTTGAAGCTCCAACGTTGCATTTCTTCATAGAAGTCGTCTAGGTAGGGATTGTCGTCTACATCTTCGTAATGTGGCTGGTAATTATAGTGTTTCGCTAACAACGCTGTTAAAGTTGTTTTACCTGAACCAATATTTCCTGCGATTGCTATGTGCATGCTCATTAGTTTTGTACCCGCAAAGTAATAAAAGTACCTCAAGCATTCCACGGAAATATGAAAATTGAATTGGTTAAAGAGCAGATTGAAGCATCTAGACAAGAATTAGTCGCACACCCGGCCTTCCAATGGGTCAATACAGTCCCGCGCGCACGTCATTTTATGGAGGCGCACGTATGGGCCGTATGGGATTTTATGGTGCTCCTCAAATCACTACAACGTGAACTTACTTGCGTTGATACGTACTGGATTCCAAAGGGTGATCCAGCCGTACGTAGACTTATCAATGAGATTGTTCATGGCGAAGAAAGTGATGTAGATCAGCAGGGAAATGCGACCAGCCATTTTGAATTGTACCTGCGTGCAATGACGGAGGCAGGTGCAGATACAGCGCCTATTTCAAATTTCATCAAGGACCTGGAGCGCGGTGTACAACCGCTCGAGGCTTTAGAAGCAAGTGATGCACCGGAAAGCGCGAAGGCTTTTGTTCGACAGACCTTGGAGGTAGTTGCCGGCGGTGATGCTTCGGAGATTGCTGCAGTTTTCACGTTTGGAAGAGAAGATTTAATTCCGGACATGTTTATTGAAATTGTCCGTTATTTAAAGGCGACGTTCCCGAATGAACTGGGCTTGTTTGCCTATTATTTGGAACGCCATATTGAGGTTGATGGTGACTTACATGGCCACTTAGCTGAGCAAATGGTCGAACTCCTTTGTGGAGTTGATGCAGCGAAATGGGAGCAAGCAGCTAGGTCGTCAAAAGCAGCATTACAGTCAAGAATTGGGCTTTGGACTGCAGTTATGGCTGAGTTTGAAGCGAAGCATTCAGCGTTAGAAACTGCTCCATAAGTGCACGGTTGTTACTGAGGCGGGGAACTTTGTTCTGTCCGCCCAACTTTCCTTTCCCTTTCAGCCATTGGTGGAAAAGTCCCGGTTCTGCCGCGATAATGCGTGGCGGTTCAAGGACGAGATCGTATTTCCGTTTTGCCTCATAATCTGAATTTTGCCCCTGTAGATTACGGTCCAATTCCATTTTGAACGCCTCCAAATCTTCAGGCGGTTGTTCAAATTCAATGATCCATTGGTGCGCGCCAGTGGTCTTGTCGTTCATGTAACAGGGCGCAGCATGGAAATCAATTACATGACATTCCATGGCTTCACAAGTCGCCTGCAGCGCATATTCAGCGTCTGTAACAATGACCTCTTCGCCAAAAGCATTAATGAAATGAGCTGTGCGTCCGCTGACCTTGATTCGATACGGTTTTTTAGAGACGAATTTCACAGTATCTCCAAGGATGTACCGCCACAGACCACCGTTGGTGGTGATGACTATGGCATAATCGGTATCCAATTCTACCTCCTCGAGTAAAATGGTTTTACTCTCTGCTGCGTTAAAAGTATCGAGCGGAATGAATTCGTAATAAATGCCATTATCCAGCAAGAGCAACATTCCATCAAGGGAAGGATCGTCCTGTACTGCAAAGAATCCTTCAGAGGCATTGTAGTTTTCCATGAAGGTTACCTGCTTTCCCGGCATCATTTCCCGGAATTGCTGCTCGTAAGGAGCGAAGTTGACGCCGCCGTGTGCGAAGAGTTCAAGATTGGGCCATACCTCCAATAGATTGGACTTCCCCGTTCGTTCCAGTACTTTTTTAAAGAGCACTAAAAACCAACTGCTGACACCCCAAAGTGAGGTGATGTTTTGGGTAATGGCTTCGTCGACTATTGCCTCCAACTTCTCTTCCCAGTCACTTAAAAGTGCAGTTTCATGACTCGGCGCACTGCGCAATTCCGCCCAAAGCGGGATGTTCTGAATTAAAATGGCGCTGAGGTCTCCGCTTTGTCCGTTGCCCTCTTGTTGAATTTGTGTGGATCCGCCTAAACGTAGGCCCAAGCCTTCGAAGATTTTCGTTTCTGGTACGGAGTTACAATAGAGGGCGAGTTCGAATCGGCCGCCGGAAAAGTGACATTCCTCAATACTTTCCTTCGAGACGGGTAGGTACTTCGATACTCCAGAGGTTGTTCCTGAGCTTTTCGCAAACCACTCTATTTTACCTGGCCATAATACATCGGTTTGTCCTTCGCGCATTTGTTCGATGTAAGGCTTAAGCGAATCGTAGTTTGATAGCGGTACTAGTTTTGAAAAGACTGCTCGGTCGCTAATGTGCTCGAAATGATGCAACTGCCCATAGGTAGTGTTCTGGGCCTTACTGATAAGTCCACGGAGCAATCGTGCTTGCGTTTCAATAGGTGCTTCGCTGAAGGCAAAAATTTCTTCCACGCGCTTACGCATGTTTTGGCGTATGACTTTATTGACCCAAGTATAAATCATGGCAAGGCTTCTATTTCAGTTACGCTGTGTACCTTCACAAGAATTAAAATTAAACTAAAAATGCAGTACCACGGCGCACTTCATAAAATGTCTACTCAATACGGATCTACCATTCGTTACACGCTTAAAGTGGGCGGTGATTTACTGCTGATGAATGCTTTAATAGGGCGTGAATTTTCGGCTACATTCCTAGGCGAGCACATTTGTTTTTGTGGCCAATTAGTACCTGAGGTCTACCGCCAAAACTTCTGCCGCGAGTGTTTCTTTACAAAGCCTGAGGCATCGCCAACCATCATGAAACCGGAATTGAGTAAAGCTCATTTGGGCATTGCAGAACGGGATTTGGAGTTTGAGCAACGGTTGCAACTGCAACCGCATTTTGTGTATCTGGCGAAAACAGATCGCATTAAGGTGGGCGTCACTAGAGGTACGCAACGTCCCTACCGTTGGATGGATCAGGGTGCGGCAGAAGCTGCAGTTTTACTGGAAGTTCCCAACAGGTATTTAGCCGGTGAGGCAGAAGTTGCGCTCAAAGAATATTTCACAGATAAAACTTCGTGGCAAGCTATGCTGCGCAATGACCCCTGCGACGAATCCCTAGAAGATGCTTGGCATCATGCATTAGATGTACTTCCACAGGAGTTAAAACAATATGCTGCAGAAGCACCTGAAGTTTGGTCCATGAAGTATCCAATAGCAGAACAACTCCTGAAAGTAAAGAGCCTTAGTTTTAAAGAAAAGGGCGATTCCTTTGCTGGTAAATTACTGGGTATTCGTGGACAGTATTTGATGCTGGAAAACGGTGTTTTCAACGTTCGCGCACATCATGGGCACCGCGTGGATTTAGAAATTCGCTAATTACAGCTGAATCTCTTCGCCCA
>JAHEKP010000024.1 GCA_024638285.1 Cryomorphaceae bacterium | reverse complement strand
GAGCTACATTGAGCGCGTAAATCGAATAACAGGATTAAAAATTAGGACGGCCTTTACGAGAGTAGAGGCCGTTTTCTTTTACGTAGCGACCAATGCGGTATTCGAGTCCAAAGGTAATGCCGGTAGTTAGACTTGTGGCAGGTGATATGGGGTAATAGATGCTGCCATATATAGCCCATTTTGAATGAATGACTGATGAAAATCCTAAAGAAGGGGTCATTCCGAAAGTATTGGAGCGTTGCTGGCTTATTCTTTCGGCAGTTTGAACGATTCCTGCCCCGATACGAATTTCACTTGATAGTGGTTTTAAGTCAAAAGCTTTTAAAAGGCTTATACTTCGCCAGTCGTTGAAGATGTTCTCTTTCCAAACTCCTCCGCCGTCGGTCAGTCCTTGTACTTCAATATACGTGTTATGAGTTCCTTCGTAGGCCATTCTCGCAGTCACATAGGGAAATCCCATACCCAGACTTATGTAACTAAATCTATTGGGTGTCATTTCATTTGAGCCTTGTCCATATATGGAAAAGGTGGCACAGAAGAGCAATAGAGTAAGTACAAATTTTTGCATGGACCGGCCATTCAGATAGATGTAGCAAGGTCTAGTTTTCAGTGCGGTATTTTATTGGGGATTAAATTGATTTATTAACTATTGATAGTATTTGACACAAGTACGGAAGGTGTTTGCATGTGCTTCAATGATGGTTTTGATTTCGGGGCTGTACCCACCGCCCATGTTGATTACCAGAGGAATAGCACGATGCTGACAGCGCGAGATTACAGCGATATCGCGCTCTTTACAGCCGTTGAGCGTGAGGCCCATGCGCCCTAGTTTATCACTTTCTAGAACGTCTACACCGCTTTGAAAGAAAACTAACTCCGGTTTAACTTTTTCGAAGAGTTCATCTAAGGAGTCATTTAATAACTGTAGGTACATTTTGTCCTCAATATAATCGGGTAGGGGAAGGTCTAAATCACTGCGTTCCTTATGGTAGGGATAATTCTTTTCGCCGTGCATTGAAAACGTGAAAATGCGTTGGTCGCCTGCTGCCATAGCGGCGGTTCCATTACCTTGATGAACGTCAAGGTCGACTACTAAAATACGAGTGATGCCGCTGTTATCCAACGCGTGGTGTGCTGCGAGCATGATGTCATTGAGCATGCAAAAACCCTCTCCACGGTCGTAAAATGCGTGGTGTGTTCCGCCTGCGATATTCAATGAGCAACCGTATTCAATGGCAAATGAGGTGTTGTCAATGGTGCCTTGTCCTATGGTTCGTTCGCGTTCAATAAGTTGCGCACTCCAAGGGAAGCCAATTTTTCTTTGAGCCTTACCGTCAATACTTCCGTCGAGTAAACTTTGAAAGTAATCGGGGCAATGAGTTCGTAGGATTTGTGTTTCTGAGGCAACATCTGGGGCAAAGAAGTTCTCCTGTGTCAAGGTGCCTTCATACAACAATTGCTGTGGTAAAAGGCTGTATTTAGACATAGGAAACCTATGGTTGTCCGGCAATAGATGGTGGTAAATGGGCGCCCAGGCGACTTTTATCATATTACTGCCTCAACACAGCGCCGATACGTTTGTTCAATTGGTCCAAAATGCGTTGAACCGTTTTGTCCACCGCTTTATCGTTTAGTGTTTTGTTCGCATCCTGGAAGATCATTCCAACCGCATAACTTTTCTTATCTGCAGGCAGTTTGTCCCCTTCATATACATCGAAAAGGAAAGCATTCGTCAAGAGGCTTTTACCAATTTGGGTGATGCAATCTTCTATGTTTTGATACTGCTCGGAACGGTCCACCAACAAGGCTAAATCACGACGAACAGAGGGGAATTTAGGTAAGCTTTTGAATAGCGAAGCGCCACTGTGCAATACAAGTTGCTTGCACTGTTCCCATTGGATGCTCGCGTGAACAACAGCTCCTTTAATTTCAAAATGCTTTAAAACGGAAGGGTGGACTGTGCCTAAATAGCCAACAGTATTTTTCCCTGACTTTAAGGCTACGAATTCGCCATAAAGCGAATGTTGTTGTGTGGTGAAGGCAAGGGGCAGTCCCAATCGGTCGAATATCCCTTCAAGCAGACCTTTCATCCAGAAATAATCATTCTTTTGACTGACAGAATTCCAGTAGTTTTCGCCTTGAGCGCCGGCGGCAAAAAGATCAAGCTGCGTGTTTTCAAAATAACCGTTTGATCCTTTTCCGTAGGTTTTTCCTCGTTCGAAGAATCTTAAGTTCGGCTGCTGTCGCTTTTGATTGAAACTTATTGATTGAAGTCCACCAAACAGCAGGTTATTGCGCATCACATTGAGATCAAGGCTCAACGGATTGAGCATTTCAATGAGGGATGCGGAAACTTCAGGCACAAGCGTGCTGTAATCCGTTCCCTTTGCTAGGCTGTTGTTCATGATTTCGTAGAAGCCATTGCCCGTCAATTGATCCAGAAGGCTGCGTTCCATTTTTTCAGGTCTGGGGTCGTGAGCGGCAACACTTATGCGCATTTGATCCGGAACGGGAACTTCATTAAAACCATAAATACGAAGTAACTCTTCTGCCACATCGACATCGCGAGTGACATCTACCCTGTAGGTAGGTACCAGTACTTTCCAAGAATCACCTTGTACGTTTTTGATTTCAAAATCAAGAAGCTCAAGTATCTGTGTCATCTTCGTTGTGTCCAATTCAACTCCAATGAGTTTCAACACTTTCGAACGGCTGAAAACAATTTCAACACGGTGGAATTCCGTCGTGCCCTTTTGGTCTCTAGCGCTTGCTGTACCTCCGGTCAATTCACATAACAATGCAACGGCGTACGCATGTGCATCAATGGTTGCATTTGGATCAACGCCTCGCTCATAGCGGTAACTGGCATCTGAATTTATAGCATGACGTTTTGCCGTTTTTCGAACGCGAACACTGTCGAAATAGGCACCTTCGAGGTAAATATTTGTTGTTGTTTCCGTCACGCCGCTATTGGCTCCACCCAGTACTCCTGCAATGCATAGGGGCCCAGTGGCGTCAGCGATAATGCAATCTTGTGGGTCCAATTCACGTTCCACTTCATCTAACGTAATGAGTTTTTCCCCTGCTTTCGCTTGACGAACGATGACGGTATCGCCATCAATGGAATTCGCATCAAATGCGTGTAATGGATGCCCAAAGGTGTGCAGTACAAAGTTGGTGATATCCACTGCATTGTTTTTTGGCGTGAGCCCAATAGCAACTAGGTGCTCCTTTAACCAATCCGGGCTTTCTTTAATGATTACGTTAGAAATGTACGTTCCATTGTACGCTGGACAACCGCTTTCGTCTTCAATACGCAAGGCGATAGGGTTTGCAGCAGTTTCAGACGTTGAGCCATGCGGCACCTCTAATTTTGGTGCATTCAACCCCTTGGTAATCATTGCGGCACGTAAATCGCGAGCAACGCCTAGGTGTCCCATGGCGTCCGTTCGGTTTGGGGTTAAGCCAATTTCGAAAACGAAATCGCTTTCAACATTAAAGACGGAACTGCAGGGTGTACCTGGTTTTAGACCCGCATCGAGTACTAAAATACCATCATGGCCGCTGCCCAATCCCAATTCATCCTCCGCACAGATCATCCCCATGCTTTCTTCGCCACGAATTTTTCCTTTTTTAATTTTCAATTCCTCTCCTCCAGGATACAATGTGGTGCCAACGGTGGCTACAGGAACTTTTTGACCAGCAGCAACATTGGGGGCGCCACATACAATTTGAACAGTTTCCTCAGCTCCAATGTCCACCGTAGTGATCCGCAGTCTATCCGCATTGGGATGTTGCACACAAGTAAGTACTTCTCCGACAAGAACTCCATGCAGTCCACCAGGAATGGTCTCCACTTCTTCTAAACCTTCTACTTCTAGGCCGGTATCAGTAAGTAATTCTGAAACGAGTTCTGGGTTGAGGTCTATAGGTAAATAACGCTTAAGCCAGCGGTACGAAATCTTCATTGAGTCAAAATTGATTGAAGGCCAAAGTTACACTTTGCAAGACAATCGCAAAGGCTTATTTCGTCTGAATTAGAACAGGTTGAAAAGTACCAATCCGTAGATTCCAAAGCGGAGGAACCGAACCAAAGTAAGTAGAACGAAGTGTTTGAAAGGGAACTTATTGAGCCCGCAAAGTTGACAAACGATAGGGTAGGGTAAGGGAGTGAGGGCGGCAAGGATGATGAGAAGGCCTCCAAAGGTGCGCAACTGATTTAAAGTTGAGGCGTGGCGCTCCAAAATCCGCTTTCGAATAACGCTACGCGTTCGTAAAAATCGGCCAATAAAATAACTGGCGATACCAGCGCTGTAGCTCAATGAAGCTAGAAAAAACAACATCCATCGAGGCTTTAACGTTTCATCAGCCCAGACGATCAGTAATTCAGGAGTGATGATTCCAAAACTCACTTCGCTCGCGAAAAACAGCCCCAATAATGCAGGTGTATTTAGAGTGAGCGTTACCCATTTAACGGCGGAATCAATATCTATGACCCAGGCGTCAAAAGCATAAAACAAGCCTAGTACGGCTACGATCGAGCCTAAAAATTTAAATAGATTCTTTCGAACAAAGGCATAGCCTCCTGAACGTTGGAGCAATCTGTGGTATCCCCGTAGAAATGAGGGTATTCTTTGTGGCATTAGGGTTTATGATATTCTATTCCAACCCCATTGGTCTTTATAAAGTTCAATCCAGCGCGATTTTATGCTCTGGTGGTCTGGATGGTTCAGTGGTGCATCTTCGCTCAATAATTGTTCCACAACTGTTTTTGTCCAGTTCAAAATGGGTCCATCATTTAACAAAGAGGCCAATTTAAATTGAAGCTGCCCACTCTGGCGCGTGCCCATTAAATCTCCAGGACCTCTCAACTGCATATCGACTTCCGCAATTTCAAACCCGTCGCTCGTGCGTACCATGGTTTCTAAACGAGTTTTTGCATCAGAGGAGAGCTTAAAGGAGGAGACTAGGATGCAGTAACTTTCGTCGGATCCGCGGCCGACGCGGCCGCGTAATTGGTGCAATTGGCTCAGGCCGAACCGCTCCGCATTTTCAATGACCATCACTGATGCATTGGGAACGTTTACACCCACCTCTATCACTGTGGTAGCGACCATAATGTTTGCTTTACCTTTAGCAAAGCGTTGCATTTCTCCTTCTTTCTCTGCTGCGGACATCCGACCGTGCACTACTGCAATCTGGTAGTGAGGTCGTGGAAAATCTCGTAAAAGCTGCTCGTATCCTACTTCAAGATTTTTTAAGTCCAGTTTTTCACTTTCTTCAATTAAAGGAAATACGACATATACCTGTCTCCCAGAGGCGATTTCACGCTGCATGAAGCCATTGAGCTTGAGTCGATTTTTATCGAAAAGATGTAAGGTTTTCACAGGTTTACGTCCCGGCGGCAATTCATCAATTACACTAATGTCGAGGTCTCCATAAACCGACATGGCAAGCGTTCGCGGTATGGGGGTGGCCGTCATCACTAAAACGTGTGGCGGGTGTTCGTTCTTTTTCCAAAGTTTCGCCCGTTGGGCAACTCCGAAGCGGTGTTGTTCGTCAATAACCGCAAGTCCTAGGTTAGCAAATTTTACTGTGGGTTCGATCAACGCATGCGTGCCGATCAGGATGTGTAAACTACCTTCCTTTAGTGCAGTATGAATTTCTGCTCGACGGGCCGCCGGTGTGGAGCCGGTCAATAAAGCAACCGAAATACCTGCTGGATCGCAGAGTTCTTTTAGTCCATTGTAGTGTTGAGTTGCTAAAATTTCAGTCGGTGCCATGAGCGCCGCTTGGTAGCCGTTATCTATGGCTAGAAGCATGGCGAGTAAGGCGACAATCGTTTTGCCCGAGCCTACATCGCCTTGAACCAATCGATTCATTTGAGCTCCCGTTCGAACATCCCCTCTAATTTCTTTGACCACACGTTTTTGAGCATTCGTCAATTCAAACGGTAGGTGTTCGTCATAGAAATTTAGAAATACCTCGCCCACGTCCTTAAAAGTGTAGCCTTTTATAGCTGTTTTTTGCCGCAGTTTATTGCGTTGCTGTGTCAATTGAAGAAAGAAAAACTCTTCAAACTTTATTCTCTTTTTTGCGGCCTCGAGATGCCTGGCTGAAGGAGGGAAGTGTATCCAATTCAGGGCTTGGGCGCCGCTGATTAGTTGATGTTTTACTCGAAAAGGCTCAGAGAAAGTGTCCTCTAGTTGGCCCAATTCTTTTTTGAGTACGTCCTTCATCACCCGCGCAATGCCCTTAGAGTTTAGGCCGCGTTTGGTTAATTTTTCTGTAGTAGAATATACGGGTTCAACCGCAGATTCTTCGACTTGAGAAGGGGCGTATATTTCTGGATGAGGCAGGCTTTTTTTACCGTTGAAGTCGTTCACCTTTCCATAGACCACTAGAGGCGTATTCAGCTTTAGGCTTTTTTTTACCCACTTTGCTCCTTTGAACCAAACCAATTCTATAAAGCCTTCGCCGTCGGTGAATCTTGCCACCAGCCGCCGTTGCCGAGGTGCCCCGAGTTCATCAATCTTTACGATTTGACCCTTGATTTGTACTTCACCGCTGTGGGCGTTTAATGAGCCTATGGTATGGAATTGGCTCTTATCCACGTAGCGGAAGGGATAATGCTCCATGAATTGCGCTATGGTCCGTATCCCGAACTCTTCCGTGAGAAGGGCCGCGCGGTCCGGACCAATTCCGGGTGCATAGACTATAGGGCTTTGGGTAGTGCTCATCGTTGTAAAAGTAAGTATCTTTTGCCCCACGAAAATGCAAAACCAGGGGACAAATATCTTTAGACTCGTTACGTTGCTAGCCGACAGCGCTTTATTGTTAGTGCTGTTTGTGGCGGTAGGTTATTGGCGTTTCGATGACTTACGCATCGCGAATCCAGAATATTACAACTATTATTTACAGCTGATGGTTTTGACTGTGGTGAGTTGGTTTGCTGCTGGACGTTGGTCGGGTATCTTTAGTTACACCAGCGGTTTGGAGCAACGCAATGTAACAGTGAATGTGTTGCGTGCGGCTTTGGCCCAATTCGCCATATTAGCCATTATTGTAGTTGGTTTAAAAGGGTATTACTACAGTCGCGTCTTTTTGGCGACCTATTTCATACTACTCTACGGTCTCGCGTGGCTCTATCGGCTACTGCTAGTTCAATATTTGAGAAATCAAATGGCACGAGGCAAATGGCAACGGACGTATGCCTTAGCTGGAACACACGCTACAGCAGAAGCTTTAGCGAAGCTTACGGAGTTGCGTCCAGAGTTAGGTTGGTCCTATCAAGGTACTTTTGACGGTAAGACTACAGCAGTTGATGAAGTCATTTGCGCGCATACTCCAGGAACAGCTGCGTACGAAGACGCGGCAAATTTTGCCTTAAATGCGGGCATGCGCTTTCGATTCCTGCCAGATATGGGACCAAAATATGCTGGCCAGATGTTTTTAGAAAACCTTGAAGGAATTCCCCTTTTTTCGCTGCGTAGAGAGCCGCTGTCAAACTGGACCAATGCCTTTATAAAGCGCATATTTGACGTATTGGTTTCCTTATTTTTATTGATTGCAGTTGGGCTTTGGTTGTTTCCATTGATGGCGCTTCTACTGTTGCTATCAGGTGCGGGATCGCCACTTTTTAGTCAGCGCAGAGAAGGTCTGTCCGGAAAACCTTTTACCGTACTGAAGTTCAAAAGCATGAACGCGGAGGGCAAAAGCAATTTCTTGCAGCGCTGGATGCGAAAAACAGGTTTGGATGAATTGCCCCAATTATTCAATGTGCTCTTAGGTCAAATGTCAATGGTCGGCCCGCGGCCGCATACGGCAGGGGATGGAGCCGCATACGCTGCGTTTGTAGTGTCGTATAAGATTCGCTACTGGGCGAAGCCTGGTCTTACCGGATTGGCGCAAGCCCGTGGCTTGCGCGGTGGCGGTCCTGCGGCGCGTCCAGAAATGCTCGAGGAGCGCATCAGAGCGGATGTCTATTACATTGAACATTGGTCACTAGTCTTAGATCTACGTATAGTTATAGAAACAGCCGTGCGCACTTTATTCGCGCCGGCAACTTTACATTCAAAATAAAAGATGAAATACCCCAATCTTCTTAATCGATTCCAAACCTACGTTCAAATAGATACGCAGAGTGATCCTCACAGCTCCACCGTGCCATCCACGGAAAAGCAGAAAGATTTAGCTCGCGTGCTCGTACAAGAGTTAAAGGAAATGGGTGTTGCAGATGCAGACATGGATGATTTAGGATACGTATACGCTACGGTACCTGCGTCACAGGGTCACGAAAATGCTCCTGCAGTTTGTTTTTGTGCACATATGGACACTTCGCCAGAATATTCTGGAGCTGGAGTGGTTCCCACTCTACATCACAATTACGACGGGGGTGAATTGAAACTACCCATGGATGAGATCGTGATTTCACCCAATGATTTCGGTGCCTTGAAGGAAATGAAAGGTCATTCTATTGTAACATCAAACGGAGCGACATTGCTTGGTGCAGATAATAAAGCGGGCGTTGCAGAAATCATGACTGCTGTGGAGGCGCTGATGAAATCGGATGTGCCACACGCGACGATGAAAGTGCTGTTTACACCAGATGAAGAAATTGGTCGTGGTGCTGATCATGTAGATTTAGAAAAATTAGGTGCCCAATTCGGGTATACCATGGACGGTGCCACTAAAGGCTCGATTGAAGACGAAACTTTCTCAGCAGACGGTGCCACTATTATATTTCGAGGTGCCAATACCCACCCTGGTTTTGCATTTAAGAAAATGGGGAATGCAGTAAAAGCGGCGGGTGTGTTTTTAAGTCTGTTGCCACGTCAGGAGTGGTCTCCTGAATCGACCAAAGGTGAAAAGGGATTTGTCCATCCGTATGAGATAACAGGTGGTGTTGAAGAGGTTCGTATCACCATGATCCTGCGCAGTTTTGATGCAGCAGAACTTGAAGATTATGCCGCGCTGTTGAATGCCTTGGCAAAGCAAGCCTCTAAAGCAGTGAAACGCACCACCTATGAGATTAAGGTTTCAGAGCAATACCGAAACATGAAAGAAGTATTGGACCAGCATCCTCAAGTGGTTCGCTACGCCGAACAGGCTATTGAAGCATGCGGTTTACCGGTACGTAAATCCAAAATTCGTGGCGGTACAGACGGTTCGAAACTCAGTTTTATGGGTCTGCCTTGTCCCAATGTATTTGCAGGCGAGCATGCGTTCCACAGTCCCTACGAATTCGTAAGCGTACAAGATATGGAAAGCGCAACCGATGTGATTGTTAAAATTCTAGAGCTCGTGGCTTTAGATCACGCATAAAAAAAACCGCCCTTAGGCGGTTTTTTTATTTTATTCTATCAGCCTCTAGTGGCGTATGCTTTGTTTAGAGCAGCTGCTAATCTAACGCCGCCTTGCGCCAGTCGTAAATGCAGCAAATCACTGTGATCATAGATGTACCTGTAGCCTAGTTTTTCAGGGTCGTCAAATGCGTAGCATTGTTCACGGAAAATAACACTTTCTCTGACCCAATCTTTGACGGTGGAATTTTTCCAAGATTCGATATCTGCGGATATTCGGGTGGACATCACCCAAGCACTGTATTCGGTGTAGGACATGTTCCAATAGTCAATCATACCACTGTCCCACACACGGTGCAAGTTAGAGTTTTCCCAAAAGAACTTGACCTTCACATTATTGCCACCCATATCAGTACCGTTTCCGCAGTGCAAGGGTTGATGTACATCACCGATCAAATGGGCCAAAGCTTTTAATGCAAATGCTTCATCGACGCTAAATTTTCCAGTTTCAATTTCGCGTAAGAATTTATCTATCCCTACCCAAACATCGCCTTCCTCGGGATGCACATGTCCATCCATGGCATCGACATGCGTAACCGTACAATAATGATAGGGCTTGAGGCTATCGTAGGCGCGGTCACTTTTTATAAAGTCCATCCAATTTGCCACTTGCGCAAGATCTTCACCTCCCAAGGTTTCTAGAATATGTGCGCGTACCTCCGGATTTAAATGGTCCATGGCAATGTGACCAATGATTCTGTGACCTGTTAACCCCCAAGAAAATGCGGTTAATGAGCTCAATACAAGGGTTAGAGAAAGTAGTTTTTTCATTATAAAGCAGATGAAGGTTTTAAGTAGCCAATAATACGATCATATCGTAATCCCATGCCACGGTTGTACATTATTAAAGTGTAATCGTTTTTGGTTTGCCAATGCGTTCCCTCTGTGAGGGCAGTGCTTACGCCGCCTTTTTCGTTGGGGTGTGCAAATACGTAATTGTAATACCCCTGTTTTAAGAGGATTTTACCGGTATAGGCTTGTTTATTGTAGTCGTAGGAAAGTTCAAATTCTTCGTCCATTTTCCAATTGCTTAATTGGCCATAAACATAAACCGGAACTTCCAACTCAGGACTTTCTAGGAAGAAATCTACCCAACAATAATCACCAGCCAAATCTGGATTTCCTACATCTGCTCGTTGAATTAAACGACGTCCGTTGATGTCATTCTGAAAACTGTATACTGCAATGCTTCTGTTTTTCTTTTCCTCCAAATACACTGACCAGCAGGTATCGAGTTGCGAAACTTTTACACCCATCCCCACCTGATTGAGTCGCTTGGTGTCAAACGAATGGAATTCTACACCCCCTTCAAAAGCATATTCACCTAAAAAGTTGTATTCCAACATGCCGTCATTAATAAAGGTAGGTTTTAAACGGGTCAGCGCGTTGTCCCATCGTCTGTTCTGTAAGATGCTCAAATCGAGGTCTTGGAAGTAATCTTGAATGGGGTAACCCGCTAAGGCAATTTTTGCATTCACCATTTGCTCACTGGAAAAGTTGGAAAGGTCAGTTGCACGTAAAACTTGAACGGAAGGCAAGACCAAATCTTCGTATACAATAAACCGGCGTCGTATGATGAGGTCCGTTGGATCATCATTTTGATATACCTCTAGGACATAATTGCCACTAATGCGGGGTCGCGCATTTGCATTTGGGATGCGAAGCGAATAGTGGGTATAGGGCACAAAGGTTCCAACGCTGATTGCAAAGTCGTTAAGGTAGTTGCCGTCAAATCCGTCGAGGTATTGGTTGATCAATAGATCCGATTTTTCCCAATCCTTCGTACAATGGTAAATCTTGTAGGCATAATTGTTCCATTCATAGGCCATGTCATCAAAACTGAATTCCAGACCGTTTTTTACGCCCAATTCATAGGCGGGAAAATCTAAAGGTGCGCCAATGGGCGCTATTTGAACCGTTTTAAGGTATTCAAAAGCCACCGTATCTGTCAAAACCTGACCGTTCAGCAGGCTTGAAATCAATAGGATGACTAAAGTCACGGACTTATTAACAGACATATTCATAAATATTGGTGTCTAAGGTACAATTAGTCTCGAATTCTTAAGGCTAAATGAAACACGTATCCTAATTTTGCAACCCAAAATCATCTTATAGTACGATGTCTCAAACCTTTAAGATTCGCAAGGGTCATGATATTAAGTTAGTCGGCGGCGCTCCCAAAACAGATTTGGGTCGCATTACTGCCTCTACTTACGCCGTGACACCCCTAGATTTCCCTGGAATTACCCCGAAGTTGGCGGTAAAAGCAGGGACTCAAGTAAAAGCAGGTGATACTTTATTCTTCGATAAAGACCGACCTGAAGTGAAAATTTGTTCTCCCGTCTCTGGTGAAGTGGCTGAGGTAAAGCGCGGTGCAAAGCGCAAAATCTTAGCCGTTTTAATTTTGGCTGATGCGGAAACTACTTACGCCAACCACGGTGCATTTGGTTTTTCAGGAGCGACGCGTGAAGCAGCAGCAGCGCATTTTAGCGCAACTGGTGTGGGAGCATTCATCACTTCCCGACCCTATGGTGTCGCTGCAGGTATGTCGGAAACACCGCGTGCTATCTTCGTTAATGGTATTCAAAGTGGGCCTCTTGCAGGTGATTTAGCATACCAGCTCGAAGGCAAAGAAAAATCAATAGCAACGGCTTTGAAAGCTTTGAAGCTTATGACGGAGGGTACGGTATACGTAAGTCATGATGCAGATAAAGCACCCATTGAAGCACTTCAATCGCTAGATGCTACGCACCTTACCTTTTCTGGTAAACACCCGAAAGGACTTGTGGGTACACAAATCGCTCAAACAGCACCTTTAAACAAAGGTGAAATTGTTTGGACCATAAATGCTATAGACCTCCCGACTATTGGTGCAGCTTTTGAAACGGGAGAGTACCGCCCAGAATATCGTGTGGTTGTGGCTGGATCGAAGGTGATGAACGTTGGGTATGCCACTGCGCTACAGGGCGTTTCATTGACATCGTTTTTATCAGATAATGTTCATACTGACAATACTCGTTTGATCGCTGGTGATGTACTTACTGGAACGAAGATTGAAAAAGATGATTTTCTCAGCTTCGGACGTACGCAGCTCACTGCGATACCCGAAGGAAACACGACTGAGTTCTTTGGTTGGGTATTGCCTGGTTTTAGCAAATTCTCTACGAATCGTGCATTCTGGAGCTGGTTGTTCCCGAACCGCGAATACGATCTGGACACCAACATGCACGGTGAAGAGCGTGCTTTTGTGGTAACAGGTGAGTATGAAAAATTCATCCCAATGGACATCTTCCCACAGCAATTGTTGCGCAGTATTTTGATTGGAGATATCGAAAAAATGGAACAATTAGGCATATATGAAGTAGTTCCTGAAGATTTTGCTTTGGCAGAAGTTGCCTGTACTTCAAAATTGCCCTTGCAGGAGATCGTTCGTAACGGATTGAATGACCTTAGAAAAGAAATGATTTAATAGCCAGATTATGAAGTTTGTACAAAACATATTCGACCAGACTAGACCGCTCGTTGAAAAAGATGGCAAAAGAAACATCCTCTACCCATTGCACAACGCAATTGAGACGATGGCATTTGTTCCAGATCACACAGCGCACTCAGGTGCTCACGTGCGTGACGCCATAGATCTTAAACGCACAATGGTAACCGTGATTTTCGCTATGGTACCGGCATTGCTTTTTGGTATGTGGAACATAGGACGCCTGCATTTCGGCGCTTTCGGTGAAGAAAGTACGTTGTTAGACAATGTGATTTTCGGTGCCATGAAATTGTTGCCATTGATCATTGTCACTTATGCGGCGGGTTTAGGTGTCGAAATCTATTTCTCATGGAAACGCAACCACCCTGTAAACGAAGGCTTCTTGGTGTCGGGTTTGCTTATTCCTATGATTATGCCCGTAGATATACCGCTATGGATGGTTGCCATCAGTACCATTTTTGCGGTGTTGATTGGGAAAGAAGTTTTTGGTGGTACGGGGATGAATCTATTGAACCCCGCTTTGACAGCACGTGCGTTCGCTTTCTTTGCATATCCGACTTGGATGTCAGGAGATAAAGTATGGATCAATACTACTTCAGCTGAAGGAGGCCAATTAGTCGACGGTTATTCTGGAGCAACCGCACTAGGAGACCTCGCAACTACGGTTGGTCAAGGCATGGGCAATCCGGCAACGGAAACAGTCATGGCGCAGTTTGGACCTGAAGGTACCTACTCACTTATGAATGCATTCCTTGGGCTTATTCCGGGATCGATCGGAGAGACTTCCGCGGCATTAATTCTATTGGGTGGATTGTTCCTTGTTTTTAAAGGAGTGGGTTCTTGGCGCATCATGGTAAGCTTCTTCATTGGAGGTTTTGTTATGGCAGGTATTTTCAATGCATTCGCCGTGAATGAGTTCATGGGAATTAATCCATTACACCAGTTGATGTTAGGTGGCTTCATGTTCGGTATGGTCTTTATGGCAACTGATCCTGTAAGTGCTTCTCAGACCGCCACCGGGAAATTGATTTACGGTTTCCTAGCAGGATTCTTCGGAATCATGATTCGTGTATTCAACCCTGCTTATCCGGAAGGAATCATGTTGGCCATTCTATTCATGAATGTTATGGCGCCTTTGATTGATCATTACGTAGTTGAAGCGAACGTAAAACGTCGCACAAAACGCTTAGCTAACGCCTAATCCCTAGAATATGAACGTTAATAGTAATGCATATACGTACACTTTTGCTACTGTCATGGTAGTACTGGTAGCCGTATTATTAGCAGGTGCCTCGTTAGGGCTCAAATCAAAACAAGAAAACAACGTTAAACAGGAAAAAATGCAGAGCATTTTAGCCTCAGTGGGTGTTGCAGTAAATCGCAGCGAGGCGCAAGCCGCTTACGACGATGTTATCAAAGAAGTATTGACCATTCAAGGTGGTGAAGTAGTAAGTACAGATCGCGAAACAGGATTCAATGTAGATATGGCGGGTGCTATCAAAGCAGAGAATATGGACCGTGAAGTGCCACTATATGTTGCAAATAAAGGCGGTGAAACGTACTACATCATTCCGTTGCGCGGAAAAGGACTCTGGGGACCCGTTTGGGGTTTCGTGAGTTTGGAATCAGATGGGAACACTGTTGTAGGAGCTAATTTTGGCCACAAAAGTGAAACCCCAGGATTGGGAGCAGAAATCACTACGCCGATGTTTACGGACCAGTTCCCAGGTAAAAAAATCTCTGAAGCAGGTTTGTTCCAGTCCATTTCAGTAGTGAAGAAAGGAACTTCTGCAGGTGATTACATGGTGGATGGAATTTCTGGAGGGACAATAACATCAAATGGTGTGAACGATATGCTTTCAGATTGTCTTGCTCCTTATGCCGAATACTTCAAAAACATCTAAGCCATGAGTACGGAAGTAAAAACTAAAGAGTCGTTGTTCTCAAAGAAGAATCAACAGCTATTAAAAGATCCTTTTAATGATAACAACCCTATTACCGTGCAGGTTCTGGGTATTTGTTCTGCATTAGCAATCACAGTTAAATTAGAGCCAGCTATCGTTATGTCACTCTCTGTGATGTTTGTTTTGGCCGCTGGTAACGTGATTATCTCATTGATTCGTAATCTCATTCCTAATCGTATTCGTATTATCGTGCAGTTGGTTGTAGTTGCCTCATTGGTAATTCTCGTTGACCAATTCTTAAAAGCCTTTGCATATGATGTCAGCAAGCAGCTTTCGGTTTTCGTTGGATTGATCATTACGAATTGTATCATCATGGGACGTTTCGAAGCTTTTGCGCTAGGAAATGGACCTTGGAAAGCATTCCTCGATGGGATCGGAAATTCGATAGGTTATGGTGTAATTCTCATTGCCGTAGCCTTTGTACGTGAGCTCTTAGGTTCGGGTCAGCTTTTAGGAGCGCAAATCATACCACTGAGTTGGTACATTGACATGGACAAAGGAACCGGGTTCTATGCGAACAATGGATTCTTTTTATTCCCTCCAATGGCATTGATCGTTGTAGGAATGATCATTTGGGCACAGCGTGCGAAGAATACTAAACTCATCGAAGAAAACTAAGCCGACATGGGACAAGAACTAATCAACTTATTCGTCAAATCGATTTTCATCGAGAACATGATTTTCGCCTATTTCTTAGGTATGTGTTCGTATTTGGCGGTTTCTAAAACTGTAAAGACCGCAGTTGGTCTTGGTATCGCTGTAACGTTTGTACTGGTCATCACCTTACCGGTAAACTGGTTATTAGAAAACTATGTGTTACAACCAGGCGCTTTAGGCAAATGGTTGGGTGCAGGATTTGAAGAAGTAGACCTAAGCTTCCTTTCATTTATCATGTTTATCGCGGTAATCGCTTCTATGGTACAATTGATTGAGATGATTGTCGAGAAATTTGCTCCTGCACTTTACAGTGCTTTGGGTATTTTCTTACCACTCATTGCAGTGAACTGTTCCATACTTGGCGGTTCACTCTTTATGCAGGAACGCGCGTTTGGAACCATTGCTGAGGCGACGGTTTATGGCTTGGGTTCAGGTGTAGGTTGGTTCCTAGCAATTGTTGCGATTGCTGCAATCCGCGAGAAAATCCGCTATTCGAATGTTCCAGCTCCTTTGCGTGGTCTAGGGATCACCTTCATCATCACTGGATTGATGGGGATTGCATTTATGAGCTTCATGGGTATTAAATTATAATTAATGGCAGCTATGTTTTTATCTAGCACAGTAATTTTTTCATCGGTAGTAGTCTTCGTGATCGTCATCCTCTTGTTGGTGACCATTCTATTGCAAGCGAAAGCACGCTTATCTCCAAGCGGACCGGTAAAGTTGAATATTAACGGCGACGATGTAGAGGTGGAATCAGGAACAACCCTGCTCACGACATTAAGCAGCCAAAAGATTTTCTTGCCGTCCGCATGTGGTGGTGGTGGTACTTGCGGTATGTGTAAGTGTCAGGTGACTGAAGGGGGTGGTGAAATTCTTCCAACAGAAACTGGATTCTTCAACCGCAAAGAGATTGCAGATAACTGGCGTTTAGGTTGTCAGATTAAGGTGAAGAACGATATGACCGTTAAAGTTCCGGAAGAGATTTTCGGTATCAAGAAATGGGAATGTGAGGTAGTTAGTAACTACAACGTTGCTTCGTTTATTAAGGAATTTGTGGTTCGCTTGCCAGAGGGCGAGAACCTGGATTTTGAAGCGGGTGGTTACATTCAGGTCGATGTGCCTGCAACTACTGTAGATTTTAAAAATGTAGACATTACTTCTCACCCTAAATTGGGTA
Source organism: Cryomorphaceae bacterium (assembly GCA_024638285.1). GTDB lineage: Bacteria > Bacteroidota > Bacteroidia > Flavobacteriales > Schleiferiaceae > UBA10364. The sequence goes on along the minus strand of JAHEKP010000024.1, from coordinate 14,107 downwards.
AGGCGCCAGATGAGTTTAAAGAGGAATGGGATAAGTTCAAGCTATGGGACCTGAAGATGGTCAATCCAGAGCCTTTGTTCCGCGCGTATTCAATGGCGAATCACCCTGCAGAGGGCAATATAGTCATGTTGAACATTCGTATCGCTACGCCACCGTTTGATCGCAAGAAAGGCGGTTGGATGGATGTGAATCCAGGGGTATGTTCTTCATATGTTTTTGACCAAAAACCAGGCGATAAGGTGACTATCTCAGGTCCTTATGGAGAATTTTTCATTAAAGAGACTGAGGCAGAAATGCTCTATATTGGTGGTGGTGCAGGTATGGCTCCAATGCGTTCGCATTTGTTCCATTTATTCCACACCTTGAAAACAGGCCGTAAAGTCAGTTATTGGTACGGTGGTCGTTCTAAGCGTGAGTTGTTCTATTTGGAGGATTTCCGTCAGATCGAGGAGCAGTTCCCAAATTTTAAATTCCACATTGTATTGTCGGAACCACTACCGGAAGATAATTGGAGCCCTAAAGACAGTATGGACGCAGACGGCGATGGTTTCGTCGGTTTCGTTCACCAAGCTGTGATTGACAACTATTTGAACCTTCACGATGCACCAGAGGATATTGAATTCTATTTCTGTGGCCCACCATTAATGAACGCTGCGGTCCTTAAGATGGTAGATGATTTTGGTGTACCTCCAGAGAATGTCAGTTTTGATGACTTCGGTGGATAATCGAAAAAAAAATGACTCAAAGCCGCTCCTTATGGAGCGGCTTTTTATTTTCACGTTATGAAGAAATATATAGCGCTTTTGTCATTCGCGGTGTTGGCTTCGTGTTCAAGCAGTCCAGAATGGGTTCAAATGACGAATCAAGGTCCCGCTCAAGGATCCACCTTTAGTATCAGCTATTTGGTACCCGAAGGTGTAGATTACCGGCCAGAGATCGATTCAATTCTTGATGCCATGGATGCCCAAATGAGCTTATGGGTTACAAACAGTGAAATCTCTCGTCTAAACAACGGCGACTCCATCTTCTTAAGCAACGAATTCCACGGGGTTATTCTGCGTTCCTTGTATTTAAGTGAACTGACTGATGGTGCTTTTGATATCTCTATTGCTCCACTGATCAAGGCTTGGGGATTTTCCGGCGGTTTGCGAAAGGACAGTATAAACGTGGATAGTTTGATGAATTATGTAGGCTACAAGGGATTGGTAAGCAGTAGACCTGGTCCCATGATGGAAAAGTATGCTTTGCCTAAAGGCTATGAGATTGATGTAAATGCTATAGCTCAGGGGTATACGGTAGATTTAGTAGCCAACCTCTTCAATAATTTAGCTGTTTCCAATTACATGATTGAGATTGGTGGTGAGGTACGTTGTAATGGCGTCAACGTGCGCGGGCGTAAGTGGCGGATTGGAATTGAGGAGCCGGCGGAGGAGCGTGTTGAGGGGCAATTCCAAACGATTGTTGAACTGGATAGTATGTCCTTAGCTACAAGCGGGAATTACCGCAAATATTGGGAAGACGAAAGAGGACAGAAAGTAGTCCATAGCATAGACCCTGAAACAGGGCAGCCAGTTATTAGTAATCTTTTAAGCGCAAGTGTCATTGCGCCTAATGCGACGACAGCAGATGCATTAGCCACTGCTTGTATGATAAAGGGTGTTGTTGCAGCGTCAAAAATGCTCGAGCGCTTTCCGAATGCGGAAGGTTACTTTATCGTCGGGACGAAATTTGGTGAAATAGAAGTCATCGAGACCCCGGGGTGGAAAAAGTATACGGTTAACTAGCCTGTTCTAGCTTTGTTTCGCACTGGTTAGGGTCCTTACCACAATACGAACAAGTTTCGCCATCCTTGTTTAGGAAAGGGCTTTGTGAGGCGCATGTTCCCGCAAATTCCCCACCTTTTTTTGCCCAGATTTTAATAGCGATTCCGGCGAATCCTAATCCTAAAAGCACAACGGTAATTCCGATAAGTTTCAATGCAACCATGGTGAAAGAGTTTTTTCGTGGGCCAAAGGTACAACGGAGTATTGAATAATTAAGGCATGCCAAAGCGAATGGAATTCTCTTATGAAGCTGTGGTAACCGACGGCTGTGATGTACATTTGCAAAACCATTTTAACTTAAAACCAGATACATATGAAAATTACTGTTGTAGGTGCCGGAAACGTAGGTGCTACAGTAGCAGAGAACTTGGTTCGCCGCGAATTGGCGGAGGAAATTGTACTGCTTGATATCAAGGAGGGATTCGCCGAAGGTAAGGCCATGGACATGAACCAAACCGCTACTTTGAATGGATTTGATTCAAAGGTTGTTGGTTCTACCAACGATTACAGTAAGACTGCAGGTTCTGCAGTTGCAGTAATTACTTCTGGAATTCCGCGTAAGCCAGGTATGACTCGTGAAGAGTTGATCGGTACAAATGCGAAGATTGTTCAAATGGTCACTGAGAATTTGATCAAGCACAGTCCTGAAATCATCATCGTGGTGATTTCTAACCCAATGGATACTATGACGTATTTAACGTCAAAGACTTCTGGATTGCCAAAGCACCGTATCATTGGTATGGGCGGCATTTTAGACTCAGCTCGTTTTAAATATCGTTTGACGGAGCAATTGGGTTGTTCTCCAAATGACTTACAGGCCCAGGTCATAGGCGGTCACGGTGATACGACTATGATTCCATTAATCAACCACGCTACCTACAACAGCATGCCAGTGACGCAGTTCCTTTCGCAGGAGCAGCAAGATTATGTTGTTAAAGAGACGATGGTAGGTGGTGCAACATTGACTGGATTGATTGGTACTTCTGCTTGGTATGCCCCAGGTGCGGCAGGTGCTGAGCTTGTTGAGTCGATTGTACGCAATCAGAAGAAGATGTTCCCATGTTCAGTATTGTTGAATGGTGAGTATGGCCAAGACGATATCTGCATTGGTGTACCAGTAATCATTGGTAAAAATGGTTGGGAGCATGTGGTTGAATTTGACTTGAGCGCGGATGAGAAGGAGAAGTTTGAGGCTTCTGCTGCTGCTGTGCGCAAAATGAATGCTGCACTAGACGAGAATCTATAAGCCCGAAGGGCCAAAACTTAACCCCCCGAGCGCGGAGCGCTCGGGGGGTTTTTTATGCCAAAAATTTCGGCGCTCATTTGAGTATTCTTTTCCCTGTGACGAAGGTGCAATAGCCTTGGCCAAAGAGTCGATACCTTGTTTTCGCAATAATTTGGTAGAAGAAGTCGCGCAAGAAGGTTGGTACCAGATTGAAGATTCGTGTCCAACGGTAGCCGGGAATTCGCTCGAGGATGAGTAAGGCTGCTGTTGAGCGGGTGTAAAATTGGCCGTTGCTATACAAAACAACAGAATCTTCATGTTTCAGGTGTTCCGGTACATTTTCTTTAGCCCACTTGCTTGTCAATGAGGTAAAAAAGAAGGTTTTAAAGAGATCTCTTTTGTGAATCCAGTCCACGCTTTTATTACAAAGGGTGCATGGGCCGTCGAAAACAACTACGGCAGCACTGCGGTCGAAGTCTTTATTTGGCATTATTGAACAATGAGCCGCTCTACGCTGGGGCTGCCGTTTTCCATTTGAAAGACCACCAAGTACATTCCTTTAGCTAATGTAAATTGGTTCTTATTGCCTGCGGCTATGGTTCCGAGTAGCCTGCCCTGGATGGAATAAATTTGTGCACTAGTTATTCGCGGATTGGTGCATTCAAATTGGAAGGTGCCTTGCGTCGGATTTGGATAAAGCACACAATGCGTAGGTAAGGAGGGGGGTTCTTCCACAGCGATATCGTTAAAGGCCTTGCCCTCAAAATAATGCAATCCACCGCTCATGTTACCTAGGATTACATCGGGGTAGCCGTCTGCATTCAAATCGCCCACGGCTGGGTGCAATCGCGAACCAGAAGCACTGAAATGAGTATCTGCATTGCTTAACGTTGGTCTTAGGTTGAAACGCATGTTTGGTCGTTTGTTTGAACGCCCACCATAGGGCATTTGGCAACCGTCATTGGTAATTCCGTTCCATCCGTTCACATCGCCGTAGCGCATGCTAGCGAACGAAGTGGTTTGGAGTTGTACTGGAATGTCACCGGTTTGCGCGTGCTTTGAAAAACAAATCTCTACCAACAAGTGATCTGTGCCGTTCCAAGTAAATGGAAGGTCTAAAGGAATGTCATTCCAGCCAGTAGTCATGACGCGAATACCGCTGTAGACCGTTTGTAAATTTTGAGTGACAAAAGCAGATTGGGTAGTATCCGCAATGTGCGACATTTTAATATCAAAACCTTGCGTTAGATACAGGCTGGCATTTGTGCCCAATTCGAAGCCGATGGTTTTGATCTGACCGTAGATTCCGCCAGCATTCAGCAGCTCAGCTTTAGTAAATACGATTTGGGTACGTCCATTGCGTTTCGATCCGCCAAACGGTGTTTCCGTTCGGGATGAAGATGCAACGGTTCCCCCGCCAAAAACTAAATCTAAGGCTGTCGCTCCGCTCATGATGGTGCGTAAGCTGTCTTTTTGTACTACGCCGAGACTTTCTGATCCTATGAGAAGGGTAGTGTCTAGACCATATACAAATGCAGGAGCTGAATAGCCGTCCGGTGCCTGCGGGCTAGTCATGTTAATGCCGGCCCAAGCTGCGTCGACAAGTGTGAAAGCACTGGGCATGGTGCTTGTGTTTTGATAATACGCAATAGTACCCAGTTCATTGCCCACTAAGAGGTCTAGATCCCCGTCTCCATCAATGTCGCCTAGTGCCGGTGCAGCAAAATTGCCAACATCTATGGATTGAAGGCTGCCACGATAAGTGTAACTGTGGGCAGTAAAAGAACCGGTGTTTTCGTAATAAAATAATTGGCCTGTTTCTGTGCCAACAATCATATCAGGGTCGAAATCACCATCTAAATCGCCAAAAGTAGGACTGAGACTCGCTCCCAAATTATTGAAGCCGGCATTGGCAAGATCGGTATCCGTTAAAGTAAAGGCAGGTGCAGTATTTGTACCCGTGTTTTTGTAGAGCAACATCCGGCTTTCATAAGTGCTTGGAGCAGTGTACAAACCTTTACCGCCAATGACCAGATCTAAATCCCCATCAAAGTCAATATCCACTAAGGCCGGTTTTGCTGCAGAACCTATATCGAGCATGTCGCGCACGAGAAAAGCGGAATCTATAGTGCCCCATGTTGGATTGTTAAACATGCCATTATTTGGATAGAGCCAATTGTTTTTTGTGTTCTGTGATCCGTTCAAATTAGGACTTACCATGAGGTCTGGAATACTGTCAAAATCAATGTCCTCATAAAATGCGGCAGGGAAATATTCGATAGCGGTGGGCTGAAGCAGCGGATAGAGGGTGTCTTTCGATACCATAAAAGCGCTATCGATATGTCCGCCATTATAAGCGGCAACCAGATTGGTGAAGCTAACATCACCAATGAGCACATCCTGAAGCGAATCGCCATTAAGGTTAAGCACCAATAAAGAGGATCCAGCATGCATGCCGTTGGAAGTTTTCTGACTGAAGTCTAATTTTTGAACCCCAGCACAACCGTCTAAAGTAAGATCGTTAGAGCTTAAGTTTTCCTCGAAGCGACCCCAGCAAGTCGTATTGAGTTCGAAATCTAGCGCGCAAGGGCTCACACCCTCATGCCAATTAATGGTGGCGCTTTGTCCAAAAGTTAATATATCTAGGTCACCATCACCGTCCAGATCAGAGATGGCCGGGATGTCGCTGCTAAAATTATAAAGGTTGGTCGTTGTACTCCCCGCATCAGTGGTTAAATAGGCGCTGGTTAGTGCCCATGAAAATTGGACTGTATCCGAGGTGCTCGTATTCTCCCATACCCCTATTCCTCCTAAAACATAGGCGAATAGATCTTTCTTCCCATCGCAATTATAATCTCTGAATAGTGCCCAATTTTTTACTGCAGGGAGCAACAATGCATATTCAGGTTTACCCACCCAGCTGCCGTTTTCGGCGATAAAGGTGATCCATCTGTTGCCTTGTCGGTCAAAGGCAACTAAATCTTCCACGCCGTCTAAATTCAAATCTACTTTAGACCATTGAGGTAAGTCCACTCCGCCTAAAAACGGGTAGGGTATGCTAGAACCTCCAGCGTTCACTGCAGGTCCTGCTGTCCAGTCAAAATTCAATCGGTTACTTTGACCGTAATTCTTTAGGCCAAAAAGCAGAAAAATCAGGGGTAATAAATAGGTACTTCTCATACGTACTCAAAGATAGGATAAACTTAGATGCTTGCGGGTAAAAAAACTTTAGGTTAGGCACCTCGAACTGCCTATATTTGCGCGTTATTGAAAAACTGAAACAATCCATTAGGATGCAGAACAAAGGATTAATTACCGTTTTCGCTATTGCACTAGGTCTGGCTTCATTGTACCAGCTCTCGTTCACATGGGTCGCGAACAACGTCGCTAGCGATGCAGAAGCATTCGCCGCAGGAGATGCAAATGTTAAGTCGGCTTATCTCGACAGTATGATGTCGCAAGAGGTCTATCCATTACTTGGATTTACCTATGGCGAAGTGAAGAAAAAAGAAATGAACCTTGGTCTTGACCTCAAAGGAGGGATGAACGTCATCCTTGAAGTGAGCGTTAAAGATGTGTTGAAAGGTTTAGTGGCAAATGCCCAAGATCCGCGCTTCACTCAAGCTATTGCGAATACTGACGAAGCACAGAGCCAAGGTCAAAACAACTATCTAAACACGTTCTTTGCGGAGTTTGATAAAATCAGCGCCGAAACTGGTGGCGGTTTGTTGTTGAGTGATGCTTCGCTTTTCGGTACACCGGAAATGACGGATAAAGTAGGATTCAATGCCGCAAATGAAGCCGTACAAGCGGAGATTCGTCGCGATGTTGAGGCTGCAATTGCCAATGTATTTACTGTTTTACGTGCGCGTATCGATCAGTTTGGTGTAGTTCAGCCTAACATTCAGCGCCTTGAGGGGACTGGGCGTATTCTAGTTGAGCTGCCGGGTGTTAAAGATCCAGCGCGAGTTCAAAAGCTACTTCAGTCTACTGCAGAACTACAGTTTTGGAACATGTATGAAGGAGCTGAAGTTCTTCCATTCTTAGTTGCGGCAAATGATAAATTACGCGATATCGTTGAAGGTGAGAAAGTGACTACAGAAAGCGTAGATGAAACGCCAGATTTTAGCGATTTCACCATTGAAGATGCTGAACTACCTGCAGATTCTTCTGCTACGGATTCTTCAGATGTACTTTCGATGAACAATCCATTGTTTGAGGTTTTCCGCCCAATGGTAAGTGAAACGGGAATGGCCATGCAAGGACCACGCGTCGGGTACTCACTTATACGTGATACTGCGAAAGTGAATGCATACTTAGCACGTCCTGAGATCGTTCAAATGATGAGCCAAGAGTTGCGCAACGCGAAATTCCTTTGGAGCAGCAAGCCAGAGCCTAATTCAGATATCATTACACTGTTAGTTATAAAAGGCAACCGTGAAAACACTCCTGAATTGGACGGTGGTGTGATTGTAGATGCGCGTCCAGATTTGGATGAATACAACCGCAACATTGTGACCATGGCCATGAACGGTACTGGTGCACAGAAATGGCAACGCCTCACTGCGGAAGCGGCGGCGCAAACGCCAAAACGCTCTGTAGCAGTTGTTTTAGACAACTATGTATACTCTTATCCTCAAGTTCAAAATGAAATTGCAGGCGGTCGTACGCAGATCACAGGTAACTTTAGTGCGGAGGAAAGCGCGGATTTAGCGAATATTCTTCGGGCAGGTAAATTAGATGCTCCTGCACGCATCATTCAGTCGGATGTAGTAGGACCTTCTTTAGGTAAGGAAGCAATCTCTGCATCGATCAATTCGTTTGCTATAGCCCTTGCGTTAGTATTGCTTTACATGTACTTCTACTACAGTGGAGCAGGTCTAGTGGCTAACATGGCACTATTGATCAATATGTTCTTGATTTTCGGTATTCTAGCCAGCTTACGTGCAGTACTTACCCTACCAGGTATGGCAGGTATCGTATTAACCATAGGTATGGCCGTAGATGCGAATGTGCTTATTTTTGAGCGTATCCGTGAAGAGATGCGCTTAGGAAAAGGACTGCGTGCAGCAATTGTTGACGGATATAAAAATTCGAACAGTGCAATTATCGATGCAAACGTTACCACCTTCTTAACCGGTATTATTCTCTTCGCTTTCGGAACGGGTCCTATCCGTGGTTTCGCAACGACATTAATGATCGGTATTTTGACGTCGTTGTTTACCGCCTTATTTATCTCAAGAATCGTATTTGAGAGAAGATTGGATGGTAAGAAAGACATCAAGTTTTCTACCAAAACCACAAAAAATTGGTACACCAATATGAACTTTGACTTCTTGAAGAAGCGCAAGGTAGCTTACGGTGTATCTACAGTAGTTATTGCTATTGGATTGTTCTCGCTTTTCACAAAAGGCTTGAATTTAGGGGTTGATTTTGTTGGTGGACGTTCGTTCCAAGTGCGTTTTGACCAACCCGTAGAGGTTAGTGATGTTGCAGAGTCTTTGAGCAATGCTTTTGTTGACGAAGAGGGTAACACCTACACTCCAGTAGTAAAAACTTTAGGTGATGCAAACCAGGTGATTATTACCACGAGCTACCGTATTGGTGAAACAGGACCTGCGATTGATGAGGACATTCAGTCTAAACTCTATGCAGGCGTTGCAGATTTCTTTGCAGAAGAACTCCCGTTGGAGTCTTTCTTTACGGATGATACTGAAGATGCTATAGGTCTTGTAGGTTCACGCGTGGTTGGTCCAACTATTGCAGATGATATTAAATCTGGTGCAGTATACAGCATCATTTTCTCATTGATTGTAGTCTTCTTGTACATCCTCATTCGCTTCCGTAAATGGCAATTCTCGCTTGGTGCGGTAGTGGCATTGTTGCATGATGTACTCTTTGTAATGGGAGTATTCTCTTTAGCAGACGGATTCTTGCCTTTCCAGTTGGAAGTGGATCAAGCATTCATTGCAGCCATTCTAACCGTCATTGGTTATTCATTGAATGATACTGTGGTTGTGTTTGACCGTATCCGTGAAAATATGGGTTCACGTGGCAAGCAAAATGGTGATAGTGTAAATAAATCATTGAACCAGACATTGAGCCGTACGTTCAACACCTCGTTGACTACCTTCTTTGTGCTACTTGTTATCTTCTTATTTGGAGGTGAAGTCATTCGTGGTTTCATGTTTGCACTGCTCTTAGGAGTTCTTGTAGGAACCTATAGTTCATTGTTTATTGCTACTCCAGTGATGTTCGACGCTTCAGACAAGGAGAGCTAAGCAACCGAAAAGCAAAATTTTCAAAACCCCCGGCGCGCTCGCGCGCCGGGGGTTTTTTATTGTAAATTTGAGCCATGCAACACGTCTTTTTACTCTTCAATATTAGCGGTGGAGAATTTATCATCGTAGCTCTAGTGTTTTTACTCTTATTTGGCCCTAAGCAAATACCTGGCATGGCGAGGTCAGCTGCTAAGGTGATCAAGCAAGTTAAAAATGCAACCAATGATATTAAAAGAGAAATCCTAGACAATGCTGAGGATAATGCACTAACAGATGTAAAAAAAACTGTGCAAGAAGGTCGTGATGCATTCAAAGAAGTTACAGATACCATTAAAAGAGGAACTAAGCTGTGACGGCGCTCTTCTTGTTCGCGGGTTTTGGTTTGTTGCTGTTAGGTGGCGAATTTTTAGTTCGAGGTTCAGTGGCTATTGCCCTTAAGCTTCGCATTTCTAAAGTCATCATAGGGTTAACCCTTGTAGCGTTTGCGACCAGTGCACCTGAACTTATAGTAAGTATAATAGCTGCGATGAAAGGCAAAAGTGACATCGCTTTGGGCAATGTTATTGGTTCCAATATTGCGAATATTGGCCTAATACTGGGGTTAACGGCGCTGTTGTATAAGATGAAAGCAGTTCGCCTCACCTACCGAAATGATTGGTTGTTTTTGCTTGGTGCGAATAGCTTGCTGGGTAGCTTCCTTTATTTTGGAGGTATAAATTTCTTACAAGGGTTGATTCTAGTAGCTGCCCTAGTTGCCTACAATACATTAAAAATACGCAGTGCTCGAAAAGAGCGTGCCGCCGCAAGCATAGGCCAGGATTTTGACGTCCCCGAAGCGCCTGTTTGGCAAAGCATAGCAATACTCATTATAGGGGCTGTGGGTTTGAAGTTTGGCGCGCAACTCTTCGTATCGGGCATATCGACTCTCGCAGTACAATGGGGTTGGAGTGAACGATTAGTCTCAGTAAGTCTAGTCGCATTTGGCACTAGTGTGCCAGAGTTAGCAGCGAGTCTTATGGCTGCTAGAAAGGGTGAAAGCGATATAGCTATAGGGAATGTTATAGGTTCCAACATTTTTAATATTCTGAGCGTTTTGGGTTTTACTGCTTTAATTCAACCCGTAGCACTTTCTGAAAAAGCATTGCTTTATATTGACTTTCCTATCAGCGTTTTGTTCGTGCTAATGCTGATTCCATTGATGGGTTTATTTAAATCGGACCGATTGGATCGTTTTGAAGGGTCCATTCTACTCATATTGTATACAGTATTCATGGTTTACCTCTTTAGCTAGGGGTTGAAATTAACATTGGTTGATAATTTTTCGTTGCACCCCTAAAAAAATAGGGGTACCTTTGTGAAAATTAATATTCAACCACATGCCAACGGTAAGATTTCTAGCATTAGAAGAAACAATGGGGCGCAAGCCTAAGAACTTTGACGCACCTGGAACACGCGTTTCAGAATACTTCGGCTCACACGTATTCAATCAAAAAGCGATGCGTGAATACATGACCTCCGAAGCGTTTAAAGCAGTGAACGATTCTATTGAAAACGGTACAAAGATTTCAAGAGACATCGCAGACCAGGTAGCTTCAGGAATGAAGGCTTGGGCCTTGAATTTAGGTGCAACACACTATACGCACTGGTTTCAGCCTTTGACAGGTACCACAGCTGAGAAACATGATTCATTCTTTGAGCCCACTGGCAACGGAGAGGCTATGGAGAAATTCTCCGGAGGGATGCTTGTTCAGCAAGAACCTGATGCGTCGTCGTTCCCGAACGGAGGTATTCGCAACACTTTTGAAGCACGTGGATATACGGCTTGGGATCCGACCTCGCCAGCATTCGTTTTTGGTACTACGTTGTGTATCCCAACGGTTTTTGTATCCTACACAGGGGAGGCGTTAGACTATAAAACGCCCCTGTTGCGTGCTTTACAGGCAGTTGACGCTGCATCGACAGATGTATGTAAATATTTCGACAAAAATGTCAATAAGGTTAATGCGACATTAGGTTGGGAGCAAGAGTACTTCTTAGTTGATGAGGCTTATTTTCATGCTCGTCCAGATTTAACATTAGCGGGTCGTGCGTTAGTGGGACATGCTCCTGCTAAGGGCCAGCAGTTGGATGACCATTACTTTGGTTCAATCCCTGAGCGTGCTATTGAATTCATGAAAGAATTGGAATACGAAAGCCGTAAATTGGGTATTCCTGTTAAAACACGTCACAATGAAGTTGCACCTGCGCAATATGAATTTGCTCCTGTTTTTGAGGAAGCGAACGTTGCGGTAGACCATAATTCATTATTCATGGACCTCATGGAGAAAGTGGCACGTCGTCATAATTTCCGTGCATTGGTTCACGAGAAGCCATTTGCGAACATCAACGGATCCGGTAAGCACAATAACTGGTCATTAGCGACCAATACGGGTGTAAATCTACTGGCACCAGGTAAAACGCCAATGAGTAATTTAATGTTCTTGACCTTCTTCGTGAACAGCATTAAAGCAGTATACAAGCACGCAGATTTAATTCGTGCTTCCATTGGTTCGGCGGGGAACGAGCACCGTTTAGGGGCAAATGAAGCACCGCCAGCAATTATCTCCGTATTCATCGGCGATCAATTGAGTAAGGTTTTGGACCAATTAGAAAACATTGAAGGTGGTAAAATGACCCCTGAGGAAAAAACAGACCTTAAGCTCAATGTGGTGGGTAAAATTCCAGAGATTCTTCTAGACAATACCGACCGTAACCGTACCTCTCCGTTTGCCTTCACAGGAAATAAATTCGAATTACGCGCTGCTGGGTCGGCAAGTAATTGTGCACAGCCTATGACGGTATTAAACAGTGCTATGGCTGAGCAGTTGATCGAATTCAAGGCGGATGTAGATGCACTCATCGCTAGCGATGGGCTTAAGAAGGATGAGGCTATTTTCAGCGTTCTGAAAGTGTACATTAAAGAATCAAAAGCTATTCGCTTTGAGGGCGATGGCTATGGCGATGCTTGGAAAGTAGAAGCAGCAAAACGTGGATTGAAAAACGAGCCGTCTACTCCTCTCGCGTTGGATGCTTACGTTAGTGAATCTTCGCTAAAGATGTTCGAATCTTTAAACGTGATGTCGAAGCGCGAGGCTGAGGCGCGCCATGAGATCTTATTGGAGTCGTACTTCATGAGAATTCAAATAGAGAGCCGTGTCTTAGGTGACTTAGCAGGAAACCATATCGTTCCTACCGCAATTAAATACCAAAACGTCTTGATTGATAATGTCCAACGACTTAAGGACATTATGGACGAAGCGACATTTAATACTGTTGCAAAAGAGCAATTGGAAATGATCAAAGATATTTCTGCCCGTATATCTAAAATCTTGGCTTCGAAGGATGCTATGATTCAGGCTCGTAAGGAAGCAAATGCGCAAGAGGATATGCGTGAGAAAGCTATCTTATACCATGATAACGTTAAGTCTTACTTTGATGTTATACGTTACGAAAGCGATAAACTGGAGCTGATGATTGATGATGAGCAATGGCCCTTGCCTAAGTTCCGTGAAATGCTCTTCACTAGATAATTTTAGCTTTTCAAATTTTGAATAAGAGAAACCCCGCCCGCGCGGGGTTTCTTTTTTTATTTTATCTATATTGTGGGTGCTTAAACACAAGAGATCAGACTCGCATGCAAAAACGCATTTTACGAACTTGGACCGTTGTCCTCGCTTTCTTGCCCATTATAGCTTTCGCTCAAGACGCCACTGTTGAAGAGGTAGATTTGAAGCCCCACAAGCTTACGGTGAAAGCAGATGAATACTTTGATTCAAAAGAATATTCTGTTGCCATTGAAATTTACGCTAAGGCGTATTCGAAAGAGAAGTCGCGCGAGCAAAAGCAGCGAATCTCCTACAATATGGCGGAAGGTTATCGCTACACAGGTCAGTGTAAAAGAGCGGCGAGCTATTACCAGCGCGCCTCCAAATTAGGTTTTGGTGCTCAAGCAGATTATGGATACGCCGAAATGTTGCAATGTCAGGGGGAATATGAAGATGCGATCATAGCATACGAAGCTTACAAGAAGTTAGTCCCTAGTGATGTCCGTGCAGATCGTGGCATTGAGAGTTGTCAAAAGGCTGCACAATGGGTAGTTTCAGGTTCTTTGTTTGCCCTAGATAATGCCAAGGACTTGAACTCAAAGAAATCTGACTATGCTATAGCTTTTGCGGGAAAACGGGGGAAAGAAGATTTAACACTTATGATTTCTTCTATGCGCGATGACGCTACCGGTCGTAAAGAAGATGGTTGGATGGGTCAACGTTTCTCTGATATTTTTGTTATCGAAGGTGAGCGCAAAAACAACAAGAAAAAGAAGAAAAAGGGCCAGGAGGCAAATGCCAACGATGAGATCGTTTGGGGTGAGCTTGAGGCAATGAGTGATGTAATCAACACCAAAGATCACGAGGGGGTTGTCACTTTTGACTCTCGCGGTAAGGAGATGTATTTCACAAAGTGTATGCAGGTCAAAAACATGAAGATGGGATGTGCCATTTACACTACAAAGACCATTGGGCAAGATTGGGCCAACCCAGAGCCCGTGATTATAGCGCTCGACAGTGGAGCCTCTGTGGGGCATCCAGCATTGAGTCCTGACGATCAGATTCTATATTTTGCTGGAGAAATAGCCGGTGGAAAAGGTGGGAAAGATATTTACATGACCACCTACGATCGCAGAAAGCGTGAGTGGGCATCACCGACCAACTTAAACATCAACACACGTGGCGATGAATTGT
>JAHEKP010000023.1:21840-30884 GCA_024638285.1 Cryomorphaceae bacterium | reverse complement strand
CTAAATATGAGAAGCAATTTGCGCATGCTCGAATATAGAAAATTTAAATGTTGTACAGCACTTCAAATGTTAGCGGTTAACTTTGAAAGCAGAAATAAAACAGGTTCACCATGACAGACCCAAAACTATTTATCGAGGCAAACAAAGAACGATTCTTAGACGAACTCTTTAGCCTTTTACGTATCCCTTCCATTTCTGCTGATCCGGCTTACAATTCTGACGTCGCGAAATGTGCCGAGCACATCGCAGAGCATATGAAGTCCTTGGGATTAGATGCCGTAGAGATTTTTCCTACGAAAGGCCATCCTATAGTCTATGGCGAGTGTTTGGTAGACCCTGATTTACCCACTGTTTTGGTTTATGGTCACTATGATGTGCAGCCTGCGGATCCTATTGACTTATGGGATAATGATCCGTTCGAACCCGTTATTAAAACCACAAAAATCCACACTGAAGGTGCCATTTTTGCGCGTGGAGCATGCGACGACAAAGGTCAAATGTTCATGCACCTTAAGGCTTTCGAAATCATGAAAAGCAATGGCGAGATACCATGTAATATAAAATTCATGATTGAAGGTGAAGAAGAAGTAGGAAGCAGTAACCTTGAGCCATTTGTGGCAAATCATAAAGAGAAACTGGCCTGTGATACTATTCTCATCTCTGATACTGGAATGATCAGCAATACGACTCCTTCAATAACTACAGGACTACGTGGTTTAAGTTACGTTGAGGTTGAGGTCACTGGTCCCAACAGAGATTTACACTCTGGTCTCTATGGCGGCGCAGTTGCAAATCCATTAAATGTCCTGGCTAAAATGGTGGCTTCTTTACACGATGATCATGGAAAAATTATGGTCGAAGGATTCTACGACGGTGTTGAAATCGTAAGTACTGAAGAACGCGCCCTTATGGCAAAAGCACCGTTTAATCAAGGTGAATTCAAAGAGAGTATTGGCATCGGCGATGTTTGGGGCGAAGAAGGCTACAGCACACCTGAACGTACTTCTATTCGTCCGACATTGGATGTTAACGGGATGTGGGGCGGCTACATTGGCGAAGGTGCTAAAACCGTAATTCCATCGAAGGCATATGCTAAAATTTCTATGCGTTTGGTTCCTGGTCAAAACCCGGAAGCGATCACTGAGAAGTTTATCAAGCACTTTACAGCTATTGCTCCTGCGTCTGTAAAAATTAAAGTAACACCACACCACGGTGGGCTTCCCTACGTAACACATACGACGAATCCGGCCTACCAGGCTGCGTCAAAGGCGTATGAAACCACCTTTGGTAAAGCAGCCTTGCCTGTACGCAGTGGTGGTTCTATTCCTATCGTTGCCTTGTTTGAACAACAATTGGGTGCAAAAAGTATTCTTATGGGCTTTGGTTTAGATAGTGATGCCATCCACAGTCCTAACGAACACTACGGCGTTTTCAATTTCTTTAAAGGCATCGAAACCATCCCTTATTTCTACGAAAACTACGCCAAGCAGAAGTAATGAAAAACGAACTGCACCAGAGCGGGAGCCTTTATCTAAAGCAACATGCCAATAACCCAGTTCATTGGCAGCTCTGGTCAGCAGACGTATTGGCCCAAGCGGTCAAAGACAAGCGTCTATTGCTCCTTTCCATAGGGTATTCCAGTTGCCATTGGTGCCATGTAATGGAAGAGGAAAGTTTTGAAGACGAAGAAGTGGCAGCACTAATGAATGCCCATTTTACATCCATCAAAATTGACCGTGAGGAGCGGCCAGATCTGGACGCCCGTTACATGAACGCGGTCCAATTAATGACCGGTCAAGGCGGATGGCCATTAAATTGCATCGCCCTACCTGACGGAACACCCGTTTGGGGCGGCACCTATTTTTCTAAGGCAGACTGGATGAGCGCTTTATCACAAATCGCCGAAATGTGGCAGGAATCTCCACTAACCATAGAAGACTATGCCGAGCAAATGCGTGAAGGGCTAATGGATATGCTTAAAGTCAGTAAAAGTGGAACTCCTGGAACTTTCGAAGTAGCAGATTTTGAAGATGTTTTAGTGCCTTGGATGCGTGGATGGGACGAACGAAATGGTGGATTAACGCACGCCCCTAAATTCCCAATGCCCAGCAACTACAGCTATCTTTTACAACATGGGATTTTGTCTGGCAGCGAGAGAACGCTGTCTTTTGTGCACACTACTTTACAAAAAATGGCGCTAGGAGGAATCTATGATTTTGTGCATGGTGGTTTCACTCGTTACGCGACAGATCGGTTTTGGAAAGTGCCTCACTTTGAGAAGATGTTGTACGACAATGCCCAATTGATTGGGCTATACGCAAAAGCCTACCGCAACAATTCTTCGCCATTATACGCCCAAACCATAGCAAATACGGTGGCTTGGTTGCAAAAGGAAATGCAATTGGATAACGGGCTGTATGCCGCCGCAGTAGATGCCGACAGTGCAACTCCAGAAAACTCTAGAGAAGAAGGCGGTTACTATACTTGGCGTATTGAAGATTTAGAAGGTATGGACCTTCCGTATTTTGATGCGTTTAAATGGTATTTCGATATCACTGAACATGGAGCGTGGGAAGGAAAATATATTTTACACCGTACGCAGCCCATTGAAAACTTAGCGGACCGATTAGGAATTGACAGTACAACTGCCTATGCGCTCGAACTCCAGTGGCAACAACGATTGACACGAGCGGCAGCGGATAGATTAAACACCCATCCGAAACCTTTACGTGATCCGAAGGCCTTAACGTGTTGGAATGCCTTACTGGTCATAGGCTTTGCAGAAGCCCACCGCGCCTTACCAGAAAAAGGATACGACCAAGCAGCCGCCAGCTTGCTTGACACACTATTGAATACTGTGTGGCAAAACGGTGAAATTGCACATCAGTACCTAAATGACGCAGCCCAGGGTGATGGCTTCCTTGACGACTACAGCAGCTTTGGACAAGCATTGTTAGAGGGGTTCTTACTAACTGGAAACAGCATGTATTTAGAGCATGCGCATGAGCTCGCCGAGCGTATCGAACGTATTTTTCCATTTGAAGGTGATTTTCGAGTATATACGCCTACTATTGATGCCGCATGGCAAAAGCAATTAGAAATCGAAGACAATGTCATCCCTAGTGCCAATTCCATGTGGGCACATTTCTATCAGTCTATGGGGACCATCGCTGATCGTAACGATTGGAAAGAACAAGCCCAGTTGGCACTGCGTGCCGTTCATAGTAAGGTATTTAGATACGGACCTAATTTTTCAAACTGGCTTGAAATAGGACTGAAAAAGGCCTTTGGTGCAAAGGAGTTGGTGATTACCGGACCTGGAGCGAAAACCGCGGCAGAGGAACTACAACGTGCGCACTATGCGCCCGGAACATTGGTGCTCTTTAGCGAATCAGCCTCAGAATTAACGCATTTCAAAGGACGTGTGGGTCACGCGCTTACCTATTATTTGTGCAGCAATAACACATGCCAACTTCCCACGACAAATCTCAACGAACTACTAAAGCTATGGAAGGCCTAAAAGACCGCTGTGGCTGGTGTAAGGGTAGCGAATTATACGAAAACTACCACGACCGTGAGTGGGGTCGCCCGGTGCATGATGAACAGAAGATGTTCGAATTCCTCTTGCTTGAAACTTTTCAGGCAGGCTTAAGCTGGATCACTGTTCTAAAGAAACGCGAAGCTTTTCGAGCCGTTTTTCATCAATTCGAAATTGTAAGAGTTGCAAACATGACAGAAAAGGAAATCAAGGATGCGCTCCAAAATGCACGCATTATTCGTCATGAAGGAAAAATAAGAGCCGCCATAACCAATGCACGATGTGTCTTGGAGCTTCACGCCCGCGGCACAACGCTTGTTGATTTCTTCTGGTCTTACGTGGACGGAACGCCTATTCAAAATGCTTGGAATGACCTAAGTGAGATTCCTGCAAAAACGAATCTCGCTGTTCAACTCTCAAAAGATCTTAAGGCATTAGGCTTTAAATTTATAGGACCCACCGTGGTATATGCCCACATGCAGGCTACAGGAATGGTAAACGATCACCTTACGAGTTGTCCGAATTATAAGATCTGAATGGGCTAAAAGAATTTCTTCTTCGATTTTTCCGCAACAAAATCTTTAAGGTAGTAAGGCTCAAAATAGGCGACATCTTCTGCAACAGGAAGAACGGATAAGTGCTGATCCATATATTTCGCGTCGGGATCAGAATTCGACTGCAATTGCCAATTCACAGGGATTTGAGTCATGAATTGACCCATTTTTTCTACCCCCTCACCCACTACGGTTACCTCTTCACTTTGTAAATATTTCCAGCTATCGTCCGTGATAATCACTGCTTCTACGGCTCCAGCTGGTGTCAATCCATTCTCGCCTAACCGCCAAACTTGAGCATAAACCTCATCCCGACGCGCATCTAGAACGGTAATCACAAACGGAGTGGTGCAGTTGGAGAAATCAAAACATCCTAAAGTGGGCACACTATACAATGGAATACCCGAAGCAAAACACAAACCTTTAGCCGTGCTCACACCAATGCGCAAACCAGTATACGAACCAGGACCTTTACCAACGCAAATACCCGTTAATGCATTAAAACTGACAGCATGTTCTTCAAGCAGTTCTTTGATCAGTACATGCAAGCGTTCCCCATGAATAAAGCGATCGCCCTTTTCCGCTAGCGTCGCAACCATCCGCTGGCCGTCCCAAAGCGCGATGCTGCAATTCTTAGTCGCTGTTTCTATGCAGAGTAACACACTTATTTTTTAGCTGTGGAAATACGCGCACCGCGCTTTATATTTCGGCTCACTGCACTGTACGGTCCAGTTATCACGACAGTACTGTCCTCTACTCCTGAAACAATAATGAATTCATCGTCTTGGATACCCGATTCTACCACAAGTAACCCGGCTTTCAAACCGTCTGGAGTGAAGACAACCTCAAAGCTTTCGTCCATATCCTCGCTTAGAACACGTTCATAGGAGACCGCATTTGAAGAGGTGTCCGAACGAACCGTTACGGCCTGGATAGGTACCACCAGCGCATTGCGTACTTTATTTGTAATAATTTCAACAGTAGCCGTCATACCAGGACGAAATGGATTCTTACCATAGTTTGGCTCCAATGCGGCGAAGCTGCTATTAATCATCCGGATTTTTACTTCAAAATTGGTCACCTGATCTGGCGAAGCTCCCATAGCCAATTTTGCACTATTCGCAATTTCACTAACCACACCTCGAAAAGAATTTCCTAAAAATGCATCCACCTCAATGAGTGCGGTATCTCCTTTTGTAATCTTCACAATGTCGTTCTCATTGACCTCAACCAAAACCTCCATCGTATTCAGATCTGCAATGCGCAACATCTCAGTACCTGTCATGGTTGCTGTTCCAACCACACGTTCGCCCAACTCAACATCCAATTGCGTTACCGTACCATCAATAGGTGCAATTATAGTCGTGCGCTTTAAGTTTTTATACGCTTCATCCAGATTGGCCTCGGCACTTTGTAATTGGTATTTAGCACTCTCTTCTTGCAATTCCGCTACCGAAATGGCGCGCTGTGCAGCATCGTATTCCTGTTCTGAAATAGCCCCTTTCTCAAAGAGCACCGTATTTCTTGCCCACAGCTTTTTCGCCTCATCTAGAGCCACGCTGCTTTGGGCCAAGCCAGCTTTTGCACTATTCACTGCAGCACGTGCACGCGTTATAGCACTTTCGTAGAGGTCTGGATTAATCTTTACCAAAACATCACCCTCACTTACGTGCTGTCCATCGACTACATTTACCTCAATAATTTCCCCACTGACCTCAGGACTCATTTTTACTTCAACCTCCGGTTGAATCTTCCCACTCGCTGTAACGGACTCCACTACGGTACGACGGTGCGCATATCCAGTTTCAACGGTAATGGTATCTGCGCCTGCACCAATCCAGCCTTTTTTCTTAGCAACAACTAAGGCACCAATAACAACGACCGCAACGGGTACAATAATTTTAAAATTCAACTTCATGATCTGCGGGTTATAGGGTGATTTGATTAAATAGATAGAATTCGAGCACTTTTACTTTAAATAAGTAATCAAATTTTGATTGTATCTCGCGACTCTTTGCAGCGAGGTATTGATTTTTACTTAAGCTAAGATCAAAGGCGCTGATGACCCCTGTGTCGAAATTGAGTTGTGCATTAACCAGCGCTAGCGCTGAGGCCTGTGCTGAGGCCTGAGAAGCTTCATACAGCGCCAGCGCTCCTTTGGCATCTAAATAGGCACGTTCCATGGTTTGACGCACACTCAGTTCCGTTTGCATCGCATCAAGAGAAGCGTTATCGAGCTGAATTTTTGCGCGCTGTACTGCGGAATGCGTCTGACCAGCATTGAATAAAGGGATCTGAACCCCCATTCCAATGAATTGGTTCCAGTTGTCTTGAAGCTGATTTGTAATCGAATATTTTTCCGCACTAGCGGGATCTGGTACATTTATCGTTGAAGGCACTTGCTCAATAGATCCCGTTAAAGGGTTTTCCACCAAGGTGTAGGTCGTTAACGAAACATAATTTGTGAAATACGGCAGTCCTTGTACATAGTTAGAATTCAATTGGGCCGAGAATGATAATGAGGGATAGCGACCACTCTGGGCCAATTTTACACCATATTTCGCACGCTCCACATTCGCATCGGCCAATTTAACACCGGGCTGTTTCCCAACCGCATCTTCTACCAAACCTTCGCTATGGTATCCGGACATGGCATTTGCTGTTAAATCTACCTCCGGCGTAACAATTTGAAAGGTCTCGAAATCCTCTTCCAATTGAAGCATCTGGAACAGCATCAATTTGCTCAATACTACCGCGTTTTGCGCACTGGTGACATTCCCCTGATCACTGCTGACTTGTGCAACACTTTGCAGATAATTATCTTTAGAAAGTGCGCCGTTTTCAAATAGTATTTCTGTTCGCTTCAGGCTTTGAGTAGAAGCCTCCAATTGACCCTTTGCCACCTCTAGTAACTGCTCATTTACTAAAATCTGTAAGTAGGCAGATGCTATATTTAGGAAGACGTTATTAGAAAGCTCCTGCAATTGATACAAAGACGCCATTGCATTCATGCGCGCTTGCTGCAATTGGTATAGATTTCTACCACCATTCAACAACACCCAATTACTAGAGGCTGTGGTTCCCAGTGTTTGTCGCGAACCCGGCTGCCTAGTGTTGGTAATTGGATCAATGGTTAAACCGAAATTCCAGTAGTATCCGCCATTTAGATTCAAGGAAGGCAAGAACGCCAATTCACTTTGCTGCTCTTCCACCTCTGCCAACAACACGCCGTTTCGTCCTTTCTGTATATCTAGATTGTGCACTTTTGCGTATTCAATACACGCGCCAAGCGACCAACTTTCCTGGGCTGATAGAGCATTAGGCAGTGCAAACAGTACTCCTATAGAAAAGAAAAAAAGTGAAATTTGTAAACGCATATCATTAGGGTTAGGGTACCCCTAAGATACATTATTTGTAGGCTTTTTTATTCTTGTAAATCTTGTAAGCAATTCCCCCAATAATGAGATATGGGAAAATCATCAGATAGACAATTCCATAATTCAATCCGGCACCAAAACCACCGCCATCGGCAGTTTCCGCTACCGCTTTACACATGGAACACTGCGCAAAACCAGCAGTGGCGTTCAGCAATAATATACCTAGAAGGGCTAGTTTTTGCATCAGTAATAGGGTTGCATGAATAAGTAAACCAACACTCCCGTTAAAGCTACGTATAACCATACTGGATAGGCAAACTTCACTATGCGCTTGTGCTTTACAAGATCATTCGTCCATCCGCGGTAGATGCTCAACAATGCCAACGGAATAACAGGGACACTCAGCAAAATGTGTGATATCAATATAAAGAAGTACACATAACGCACTACTCCTTCACCGCCAAATTTCGCGCTGGGATGCGTCAGGTGGTAGATGACATATGAGATTAGAAACAAGCTGCTTAAAACAAACGCGGTCAACATGAATGTCTTGTGGACGGCTATCTTTTTATTCTTAATTGCGACTCCTGCAGCAACAAGGCAAACGAAGGTTGCACCATTTAATACTGCATGCAAAAACGGAAAAGAGCTTACCGCACTGTTTTCACTAATGCCCAAGCCTTGCTTCCACTCTGATGGCAGCACCATTAAAAGGGCCACTGCCAAAGGAATGATTACGCTTAACGCGTAAATCACTCGAATGATTTTTTTATCGTCAGTTGAATTACTCATCTAATTTGTTGTGTTTTTCACGTTCGTACTCTGCGATAAGTACTTTTATGTCTTCCTCAAGATCATTGAGTTGGGTAACATCTAGAACGTCATAAGAGCCTACAATGTTCCCGTTGTCGTCAATGCGACTGCGAATATTTCCATTCCAATCAATCAAAATCGCACTCGTACTGTGTAAGAATCCGCCTTCGGCCGTTTGATCTTCAAATGCATTCAAATACACGCCTTTCGCGAGCGAATAGATATGCTCCTTATCCCCGGTCAGAAAACGCCATTTACTGGTATTGTAGTTATTCACGCTCTGGTACTGCGCTAAATTTTCTGGAGTGTCCTTTTCAGGATCCACAGTGATGCTGACCATTTCAAATTCCGGATAGCCCTTAAATCGACGCTCTACCTCATTCAAATGAAAATTCATCGCCGGACAGATGGTCGGACAAGTAGCGAAAAAGAAACTCAACACATAAATAGTTGAATCCATGGTCTCATTTGTTACAACACCACCGTCAGTTCCTTGTAGAGTGAATTCAGGGATTTCATAGTACACCGTGTCTGCACCAGCGTCTGTGGTCACTACGGTATTTGGACCGACGTACTTGAGGGTCTGAAAAAACACTTCGTTTTGACCGTAAACGAAAAACAAATAAAGCAAAGCGGGCAGCACTAATACTGCGATTAGCACTGCCCGATTAAAGAAGGATTTATTCACCATTACTGGAACAAGTATGAACCTTCAGTTAGAAGGATAAACGTCAAGTATGGAATTAAAATCAAAGTCGGTAG